>CAZLLL010000061.1:0-10316 GCA_964560255.1 uncultured Methylomonas sp. | reverse complement strand
GACAAAAAGACTCGCAATATTGGATGATTATTTGTTTCCATCTCCCTAAGGCAACCAGTTTAAGGCGAGACATATGACAAGAGTGACACGCTTTAGCTATGTCCGAATCAGCAATAGCTGAAACAATTGTACTTCTGCCTAATGTTTGTAGCTCCTTGTCTCGTCTTAAATGGGTAGCCCGCATTTGACTTGTCTTTTTGCTAGTCTTCTTTGTTGCAGAAATAGCCTATGCGTCTATTTTCGCGCCTCGAAGACGAGCAAAAATTCTGCGTCAAATTCACAGGTTATTTTATTCCCATTCCTTAATAATAACCATACTGCTGCAGAGCATCAGTCGACTTATTTAAAATAGTGCCCATAAACTTTTCTTCATCAAGCATCTGTAAGCTACGGTTGATTTCCTCTTCAGTCGTAACGCCTTCTTCAATTACCAATAAACAAGCATCCACATTAGGCATAAATACCATAGCATCGTCTGTTTGTAATAGAGGGGGTAAATCAATAATGATCATTCTATCTGGGTATTGGTGCTTTATCTCATTGGCTAGCACTTGCATTTTAGGTGTTGAAAGTAGTTCAGACGACCCCCTTAATGGCTTTCCCGCAGGTAAAATAACCAATGAATCTATGCCTGGCTGTATAAGAACGTCTGCCAGCGGTTTATCATTGACAAAACAGTCTCGAATGCCCTCATCTGGAGAAAAATCAAAATATTTATATAGGCTGGGGCGTCTCAGATCCAGATCAACCAATAAAACGGAATAATTTGCATCCATCGCAACGCTGATTGCCAAATTACTTGCAATCAATGACTTTCCAGCTCCTTTGGCAGGGCTAGTGATCGCCAAAACATTGAAGTTATTGGCTCGCATCTTTTGAATAATGGTCGTCCGTAATATCTTGAATAAATCAGCATTCGCATCTTCTTTTAGGCCTGATATAACACGATTTTTTCTCAGCACTTCATCAGAAACTTTAATTGATTTAATATTATCGTATCTATTCTCATTTAAATCAGAAAAACTTAAATTTTCAAACTCTTCCGCTTGAGTATGACTCACTTTGTCACGTTTTTCATTGGCTTTTGCTAATGCTTTTTTTATTCTTTCCATTCAAATATCCTAAATAATAATATGTGCTCACCGACTTAGGGAGCAGGAATTAATAATCGTCCAACTGAAAAAATAATATATATAAATATCAGTTAGTTATAAATTTATCTTGGATGATTATATTTCTCCATCTCCCTTATTACAGCACTCCTCCCTAGGGTGCTGAATCTCCATTACCCCGTTTTAAGTTGGTAGCCAAAATGAAGTAAATCCTAAATACTCATCAACTATTTAAACCTGAGCGCCGCAATAATGAAAACCATAACACATCAAGCGGCATAAATAATAAATGAAAAAGAACAAGAATTCCCACTAGACCGATTAAGGCCGTTCCTGCAAATTTAAGTTTAAAACCTGTTTTACTCTGTAAATCAGCATCATTTTCAATCAGTGGAATAACAATCAACGGTGGTGCTCCTACAATGGCAGTCAATTGCTTCGCACCGTAGATACCAGCATCAAAGCTTGATTTTAATAAAGCCACAGCAACCCCAGCAATGATTGCCAATACAAGCCCTAGGATAACAATGACCACCCTATTGGGTTTAATGGGCTCTTCTGGAAATAAGGGCGGCTCAACTAATGTAAAACGCTCACCTTTCCTTCCTTTTTCCATAGTCTGGGCGATATCTGCTTCCATTTGTTTAGCTTTAATCTCATGATATTTAGCTCTTGCATTATCATAGTCACGCACCAGCATTCTATATTCACGCTCGACTTGTGGCGATTTTAGCAAACCTTCTTCATATTTTTCCAGTTTGACTGATAAGCGTACTTTTGATTTTTCCAAGGCATTAATTTCAGCCTTAATTGCATGTAACTGAGTTTGAAATTGAATATAGATAGGATTATCAGGTTTTGTATCAATACCTTTTTTAGAATTCACGGGTTTAAGCAATTCAGTTTCCAAATAGGCTATTTCTTTATTTAATTTTTCTACATCAGGGTGCTCAAGTGAGTAACGCTTCTTTAATGTGACCAATTGCGCTTTTTTACTTTTTAACTGAGCACGAAATTCAGACTTATCAACACCACCAACTTCTTTTTCCAGAGCCGATATCTCCATCTCCATTTTCATAACATCTGGATGAGAGCTGGCATAACGGGCAGATAAAGCAATATATTCTGCCTGCAAAGCCTTTAATCGTTCCTTAGACCCAAAAATACGCTCTCCCGTTGACGAAAATGACAATGAGTGAGGGCTCATTTGAGTTAACTCAGCCGTTAGATACAATTTTCTTTCGGTTAAAGAATTCATTTTTCGATCAATTTCTACCATTTGCTCTTCGGTTCTATCCATTAAGCGCATATTCATCTGCTGTAATTCAGGTAGATTTCCAGCGTTTATTTTTTTAAATTCTGCTAATTTTACTTCTACCTCAGTAATACTTGCAGCTAACTTTTTCGCTTCAATCCTGAGAAAATCACTTGTTTCACTTGCAGCATCCGTTCTGTATTTTAGATTTTCATTTAAATAGATACTCACAAGTTCATTAGCAACTCTCTGAGCTAATTTAGGAGACTCACTGGAAAAAGATAAAGAAAAAGCAATAGTCGCTTGAGTTGGTCTACCGCTACGAGGATCAACAACGTCAGCACTGATCATTTCTAACTGGATATCTTCTCGCATTGTCTGCAATACTGTGGCAAATGTTTCTCTCTTCCGCTCCTCAATATAAAGATCATATTTATCAATAATAGTCTTCAGGTTTTTTGTGCTCATCACCCTCTGACTAATAATCTGTATACGTTGATCAGCGTAACTTGTCACTGTTGAACGGACTAATTCCTGTGGTATTTCCTGTTGCTCTATCAGTATCGTTGCAGTTGACTTATAGACTGCCGGTAATACATACGCAACAATAGCTGCGATTAAAAATAGGGTAATAGCCGTTATCATCATGCTATTTTTATGTCTCTTTAAAATCTGGATATAATCCTGGATTCCTTTTTCTTCTTCCATTATGAACTCGATTATTTTTTAAAGGTCATTAGCTGACCATTTATCCCAATGATAATTAATTGACAAATTAAAACCATTAGAGACGGCAGTCAAATCTGTATTGATATTGTCATATTTCTGAGTTCTAAAGCGGTAACTGGCACTTAAACTCATTTGCCGATTAAATTTCCAGATTAATTGTGGCTCAACAGAATAATAGATCCGACTATTATTACTTCCGTTGTTACTTGTTCCTTCGTCAATTTTATTGATCACAACCAACAACTTCAGGTTCAGGTATTCAGTCACACGGTATAAAGATTTAATATTAATCCTGTCTACTTGCAATAATTGACCAATACTGGAAGGCATAATACTTCTGTTATAATCAAAATCAAGATATCCATATTCAAATTGTTTATTAAAACCCAAACCAAATAATGGCCCCGCTGAACTATCTTCCCTACTCATGTTTTCTTGAACAACAAAACCCTCTTCTAGCCTAAAGACACTTTCAGGACTTATCGAATCTGTCAACCGAACACCTAGCATAAAATTAAATTTTAGCGTATTAGAATAATTATAATCTAGGCCAGCTGATAGGTTGTAATTATTTGTTTGCCTGTCTACATCCGTTAATTGATACCATAAGGCACTAAAAGATAGATAATACAAAACATTCTCGCGCCACTGATGCTGATAGCTTACGTTAAGTGAATCAGTTTTATAACTCGTTAGAGAAGTTCGATTAATGAGTGAATTTTTATCAATATTATCATATTTAACGTCTTCATGCGTATATCCTGCACGCACTGATTGACGCTCGGATAGCAGGTAATTCCAATGAGGTGCAGCATTAAACATTTGTCTTGGAACAGGGTTTTGAGTGAGTCCTGTCGTATCTAATTCGCTAGTGACCGCGTTATTATGTTCATAAGCGGCATTCAACCCAATACTGCTTCTTTCAGTGATATGAAAGCTAGAATGCCCGTAGATAAAAGCATCGACTCGATTAAGTCCATTACTTTCATTACCCCAGTACTGGTAAGCATTCACTTTAGTGGTCAATCCCGCATTTAACCTATCCGTACTTATCCCAGAGTCAGCAAATAAAGATCCTCTAAAGCCAAACACGTCCCCTATACTCTCTCGCCTAAGTAGAATATTATCATCGAACTCCATACGTAAATTTGCGCCAGGTTTAAAATACCACTCACGCGCAACGACATCTGTCATCACAAAACAGCTACTGATAAAAACAAGAGACAGCCCCCATTTTCCAAACATTTTCACAATGAGTTTACAAAAAATCTGAATAATATGGAGTTTATGATAGCAAGACTCAGCCTGTACAAAAGTACTATGGATACTTGATTTTATTTGGGAGATAAAAGTCAAAGCCATACAACTGAATAAGCAGTTATGAAAAGTTAGCTAATGAATTTTTTTATTTAAGGAACAACAACGATATCACCGCTTTTCAGGATAATATTTTGTTCTAGATCTTCGCCATCTTCGATGTCACCATATCTAAATTCTATCGCATATTGCTTACCTAGCTTATCTCTACGTAGAATCTTGATATCATTTACTGCAGAAAAGGTCGTCATCCCACCCGCCATAGATAGTGCTTGCATGACATCAATATTATGATCTGCAACATACTCGCCAGGCCGACCCACTTTACCAATAACATAGATTTTATTACCTAATAACTGCCTTGCAGAAACAGTTACGACAGGATTAGAAATATATTTATTGAGTCGCTGTTTAACGATTTCCTGAATTTCTATAAGACTATGTCCCTGTGCCTGAAAATCTCCGGCTAAAGGGAAAGACACACCACCATCAGGCCTAACCAGAACATCTTGTTGTAAGCCATCTTCTTTCCAGACTGTAATCGTTAAAAGATCTCCAGGATGAACCTGATATACTTTAGCATCGGGATATAATTCTGATTGCTCTGCGCCAGCAGACTGTATTGTAATAATAAAGCTTAATACAATGAAAATAACCCCAGAAAAATAATTTAATCGCATCTATTTGACCTCAAAACCTAGTCCATTGAAATTCTAACATACAAAAATAGGGGATAGCCTCTCAACCATTCCCTTACAGGGTAATTAAGGTTTGAATTTATTTACATAACGCAACTAACCGAACCTCCAGCCGAAGCTATAAAAAATCCTTGAGTCACTTCTTGCCTAATTCTTAGGAATGGGAATTGAATAAGTTGTGCAATTATGACGCAGTATTTTTGTTTGCCTTCAAGGCGCGGTAACAGGCGCATAGCTAGCTACGTAACTGTTTCCGCAACGCAGAAGGCGAACAAAAAGACAAGTCAGAATGCACACGTTATTTGATTCCCATTCCTTAATATAGCAACAGATATTGCTATATCGACAATAAACTCACGCTCTACTGATGGAATATTATACCAGACCAGCAACCTTTGGAGAAGGTATGAGAGAGCAATCAAAGCGATATATGAGAGGAAGCTGGTTTTAGCGTATTTGTACAATTCATATGCTTCATTTGAAGCAAGATATAGCTTTTCAAAAAAATAATTTCACGAATGCCATCCATTTTGGAGATGTTGTTCAATATAGAAATGAAATTTAATTATCTGAGAAACGGTACTTTTTATTTTTCAATTTTTCAGGTCTGCAATAACTTTAGCTATTGCAAACCTCAGAAAAAGCTAAAGTTTTTAACTCCTGAGCAATTTACATAATTGAAAAGTGCCTGAAAAACTATCGGTTACAAACTTAAAACAGGACACTCTTTATGTTTCTAGGCTATTAATTTAAAGACGTAGGTTGCGGGTGAGGCACGAACCCCAACATTGGCGGTTAAGAGAGGATATATTTTGTTGGGGTTCGTGCCTCACCCATAACCTACACCTTTAAATAACATTTAAATATCAAAGAATGTCCTGCCTTAAACTTGTAGCCAAACTATACAATAGGATTTTTTGTAAGCACACGCTCTTTAGTTCGAATGTTCGAGCTAAGGGAGATGGAAACAAATAATCATCCAATATTGCGAGTCTTTTTGTCCGTCTTCTGCGTTGTAGCAACCGTTACGTAGCCAGCTATGCGCCTGTTACTACGCCTTGAATACGAACAAAAATCCTGCCCAATATTGGACGATTATTTATTTCCAGCTCCCTTAAGAGCAGTATTAGGCAGTCAAGACAAGTGTTTTACAGCATTTAAGCCGAAAAGTAACTATTGGTTTTTTTTCTACGATACAACGGCAAAGCAATTATTGAGCTCAACATCAATACCAAAATACCTGGCTCTGGAACACTCGGTTGAACTGATTCGGCTATGCCAGTATTAACAATTGAAGTAAGAATCCCTTCTGTCTCAAATGCCCCCAGGTTAAAACTAAAGGTATCTGAGCCCATCAAAGAATCAGACAAAACACCCAGAGTTGAGACATCTATGACTTCAGACCCAGAAAACCCTCCCGTATTATTATTAAAATAATCAATACTCACACTAGACTCAGCCGTCATCCCCGATACACTCGCCATCAAATCATATGCTAATATGACATCAATAGTAAATAGATCACTGCCTGTATTTTCAAACAATAAATCAGCAAACGTCTCATAAACGACATCAGCAAAACCATTAACAGTCGTATCGCCCATCACCTCTGTCGAATAAGGATTCACAGAGCCCGGAGTATACGTTGCCACGCCATCACCACTAAAGTCCGTAAACGAATTATCCAGCACAAAAGCAGCATCATCAATAATCAAATCCGTTAAAACACCCGCATTAGTATTATTAGTGACACTGACAGTGTATGTAATCGTTGATTTATTATCAAAGTGGCTCGCAGCCGCTTCTGCTGTCATTATAAAACCAGGTGCCAGACATAAAGCAACAGCACTCACAAGGGTATTTTTTGCTAATAATTTCATATTTTTTCCTTTAAAAAATTTAGTTTCTCAATATTCTATTTTACTATTCGTGACGAGGCATCACGACTGAAATAACGCACATTATAACCAAGCTAAACAGTCATAACTTAAGGATAATTCACTTTACTAACAGATTAAACAATCACTTGCCCCGCCATATGTTAGTAAATTCGTTTATTATCAAGCTATATCCTCCCCAACAACACCAACTACGTTAAATTCCAAACTATACAAATGTGATAAATACCTATACATCCATGCAGCCGTCAAAATATACTTTCCTATAATATATCAGCTATTTAATAACACATCTAATTCCTCTTTACCAAAAATCCACCAAAATAAATAGGCTTCCTTCATATCCTCTAAAAGTAATTTACACTTTTGAATATCATTACAAATAAAGCGACCGCTCAGCCCCTCTTTATCAAAGAGGGGCTAGAGGAGGCTTTATTAGAAAAAGAGGCTACAAACTTAAGACGGGACATGCTTAATATTTGAGGCCATTCATTTAAAGGTGTAGGTTGTGGGTGAGGCACGAACCCCAACAAAATACCATAGCCAAAGTGTTGGGGTTCGTGCCTCACCCACAACCTACACAGCTCATCTCAATTTATTGTTTTTAAGGAAAGCTGCTAACTCGGGCTAGGTTTTGAATAGCATGTAAATTTGTCCCGTCTTAAGTGCGTAGCCCAAAATTAAACTTGAACGCGCTTGCTGTTGTATTAAAAACGACCAAAGGGTTGATAGAGGCTTTGTTATGAGTCTGTTTAAATAGACCATCTGCCATCACACCTGACCTTGGGCGGTTTTAGATGGATCTTACTCAATCCCGAAAGACCAGCGCAACAAAGCAACAATTTACGCAGAATTTGCAAAATATAAATGCTCAGTTTTGACCGAATCCCCTGGCTGACTAAAAACCATCATTTTCGTTATAATTCGATACCTTGTTTTTTTGTGCTGATGAAAGTTTGGCCTCTCTACTTTTCGACGATAGAGAAAGTGTTTCCGCTATAGCTTGATCCTGAATTAAAAAAGTATCAAATGGCTGCAAAGGATCCGTACGCCCATTTGCACCTACTGCAGGAATAATCAGCATTTCGTCTTCAGCAAATGCCGATCCCAGCGGGTGCCCTGGTTTGATTGAATTTTCATCACCAACTGCACCATGCGGCACCTTAATTTGTGGGTGATCGAAAGGTGCACGCTCATAGCGGACACGGTCGTCGGTAAAAGTTTCCAGAAAAGCCTTAATATCTGCTACCCCTTTGTCAACATCACTCCCCCCCGCTCCACCACCACCAGCTACAAATGAATTTATATCGTCATTCAAGAAATTACCACCACGAAAATAAAACATGATCACGTCTTCCAGTGTTGCCATACTTCCATTGTGCATGTATGGGCCTGTCAATTCAACATTCCTTAATGTTGGCATTTTAAAAGCGGCTTTGGTGGAAGCTCTCATCTTTGGTTGACCCAAATTGGCTAATGCCGCAGCTTCAGTTGGTATAAATGCAGCAAATTCCAAAATGCAACCTGCATTGTTAGGGTCTTGTTGAACCCCATCAATTGCAGTAAACGAATCTGAGACCTCAAATTCAACATTGGCCGAAAATATAAATTCAGGATCAAAAGCACAAGCATAGACATCATAAACCGCTGACTCAAGTCCTTTAGAATTATTATCTACTAAATACTCTTGATATTGATCCACAAAAGACAAGGGATTACCAAAATCATCCCTCCCTCCGACACCAGGATCAGACTCTGGATTAGCAACTCCGGTATTCATAAAGCCTAAATCAAACAAACTAGCCCCACCTACGAAACCTGTGCGCCCTACAACATTGGAAAATTGGTTCAAGCCAGCAAATTTAGCCGCATTTTTAGGGCCAAATACATCAAGATCTGCAGCAAGCATCATGGAATTAGTAACAATAGTCGCAGTACTCATTAGTGGCCCTGCATGGCATAAGTTGCAATGGTTGGCTACAAACAAAGTTAAGCCGCGGTTCGCCGCTTCATCAGTAAAGACAGGGCGAAAGTCATCTCCTCTTGGAGCCGTATCAATTGGCGCTTGATCAGAAATCAAGGTTGACTCATAAACCTGTAATGCCAGACCAAAAAATAGTGCAAAATTTGCTTCCATTTGGCTATAAGGCGCGCCACCGCTTTGTGGCCCACCAAAACTTCCAAGCTGATCATAAGACCAATATTTCTGATTAAACGCTATTTTGATCATTTTACTATAAGTCGTTTTTAACCCTGGCTTTAATTTTCCATTCTCCCGACTATAACTTAACTCCCCCAAAACACTATCATTAGGATGAACATTTTGTAACGACAAAGGACGGCGAGGCAATATTTTACGCCCTACATCGGCAACCGTACGATCACGACAAGCCATTTCTGTATCACTTTGTATAGTCTCGATAGCTTGCGATGCTAATGATGAATTGATCAGGTGTAGACGTTGTTTTTCTACTTCACTTGAATTGATTTTAACCCATATACCCGCATCAGAATCACGTTCTCCCCAGTTACTACTCCCATTAAATACATTATTGGCACGCCCATCCCAGAAATTTCGGTGGTTAAATACCGCATTAATCATGGTCGGTGCATTCCTAGGCTCTACTCTACGCACACCAACCCCACCAACTTGATGAACTGGGTCAACCGAGTGCTGGCAGTTATCATTTATTCCTGAAAATCCTGATGCACTATGGAATTCACCGCTAAAGGTTCCAGAAGAAGAAACCACATCATCACTATTAAATAGAACCTCACTCTCTCTGTCTAAGGGATCTGATAATTTATGCAATGGAAAATCACCCACACGCAAACTTTGATTTGCTCCGCCTGTTGCATTGATTTCGAATGTTTGTCCGCTAGCCATACTACTTTTAGTTCCTGTATTTCGCTGATTTTTAATTCTGCGATCAGCTCCTGCATGAAAATGGCAAGAACCACAGGCGATTCCATCACTCCCAGCATTCATATCCCAAAACAGGGATTTTCCCAACGCAATTGCCATCCTTTTATTCACAATAATGGGGTCATCGCCATCCATTAACCCTGGCACAGGAGGAAGTGGCGCATTTGTAAGTGGTCCAGGTATTGGGCCATGAGCAAAAACAACCATAGGTATGAGCAGTATGCTCAATAAGCTAATTCTATTAGATTTTTTCATATTTTTTTATTTAGGCGCGCCATGCTGCTTCGCGAAATTCAGGGACTCCTGCCACCTTCATTCTCTCACCAACGCAGCGACTAGGAGATGCCCTGAACGCCCTGCGTCCGCCACGACTACGCACAA
>CAZLLL010000060.1:0-10344 GCA_964560255.1 uncultured Methylomonas sp. | reverse complement strand
GAATACGAACAAAAATCCTGCCCAATACTGGACGATTATTTATTTCCAGCTCCCTAACTGAACAGCGCACTATTTTATCAGGGAAAAGTGCAAACGCGTACTTTGCCTGAAAATTTGTCCGTATTAAGCCGTTAGCAAAATAAATCGTCAACTGTTACCACGTTAAGAGTATTATATAGATGAGTAAAAAATTAATAATTTGCATATATGAGGTGATTTATGAACACAATTAAATTGATGACATTGCTGACCTTTGTTGTTTTCAGCACAAACGTTTTTGCGTATGGAAGTAGCAGTAGTAGCAAAAAAGCCTGCAAAAAACCTAAATTCAGCCAGTTTGCTCCCCCACACTTATCGGTTGTTACTCCACAATCTGAATTTTCATTTTTTGCATCTTCTTCAACTAACCCAGAGAGCATTAACGTTAGCATAAAAAAACAAAGCATTGAAACCAGCATTAATAAAATAGCGGGGGGCTATGCAGTGACGGGAAAATTACCCGCCTCTCTACAGGGATCATATGCCAGAGTGAATATTAAAGCGAAAGGAAGCAATAATTGCCCTGCAACGGATGGCTGGTTATTGAAGCTTGCAGAATAACTTGGGTGCTTTATATACTTTTGAAAATAGCTTAGGAATGGGCACGGAATAAATTGAGCAACTGTAGCGTGGGCAAAGGCCTTTTTCATGCCCATCGTTATAGCGTACAGCCATTAGCCTGTCTGGTATAGCTTGATGGGCACACTGTCGCTTTGCCCATCCTGCATATTAGTAACTTGCTCAAGTCTGTCGTACACGTTCCTTACACATTTGCTTCAGATCAATAAAACTCATGTATAAATTCTTCATATATTTTATCGGCATACAACTTGTTCTGTTTTCGATAGGGCAAGCGAGTAGTGTACATACCCATATTATTATTCCGTTCACCGAAATTATTGCACACATCAGTGTCTGGATAGTCAAGCTGTTTGACGATCAGGTCATCTCGCAAGGTGTTGTCTTACAGCAAGTTGACACGGGCTTTGCAGTATCAATACAGTCAGGGTGTAACGGCGTTGAAGCCGTGCTTGTTCTAGTTGCTGCGATGCTTGCCTTTCCCGCACCATGGAAGTTTAAATTACTCGGTATAGTCAGTGGTTTTTTTGCGGTAGAGTTGCTCAATATAGTGCGTATTATTTCATTGTTTTATCTCGGTCAATGGAATTACAGTATTTTTGAATGGGCCCATTTATATGTTTGGCAAGCTCTGATTATGCTGGATGTGTTGATTATTTTTTTATTGTGGCTCAGGCTGTTACCTGCAACTCAAACAGTTGCTGAAAATCACCATGCTGTCTAATCCGCTATTCGTCTTTATTTGCAAGGTTTTTTTCTGGTTGCCAATCTGTTACTGGGGCTGGTACTCATTAGCCGAGTTCACTACATTGCTCGTCGTTAATATAACTGAACCTTGTTTATTGTTTTTTTTCCCAAAGCTAATTGCCAGTATTGATCAAGTGGGCTATCTTGTAGAAGTGGTGGCAAATGTCACCGTAGCCGCACAAAATGTACCCAGTGGCTCGGTTGCAGAATTACCTATTCCGGTCAATCCTTTGATCTACAGTTATGGCTTGCCGTTAGCGTTAGCGTTAATTCTGGCTTCACCCTTTAACTTTGTCAGCACACTACGAAATATACTTATCAGTCTATTAGTTTTTCTATTGATTCAAGTTTGGGGAATTAGTTTTGAAGCGACCAAGGTGTTGTTTTTACAAACACCTGTAGAACTTATTGGTAATACACACTTGTCTTCCTGGCAGGTAGACATTATCGCTCTGGGTTACCAATTAGGCGTATTAATTTTACCCGCTGTTACGCCAGTTGTTATCTGGGCTCTGTCATATCGTGAATTTATTGTACGTTTGATACCTACGTTACCTGATAAAAATCAGGCACCGAATGGGAATGGTTTGTGAATATTATCACTCTCAATTCCTAAGGAACGTGCACGAAATAAGTTGGGCAACTGGCGCAGTATTTTTATTCGTATTCAAGGCGTATAAATAGGCGCATAGCCAGCTACGTCACTATTTATACAACGCTGAAGACGGATAAAAAGGCAAGCAAGTTGCCCAAGTTATTTCGTGCACGTTCCTAAATAGATTGCAATTTTATTGTAAGCATGTTCTATTAGAAAAATAGGTTATTTAGGATAGCTTATACCCGAAATTTATAAACTAGTCTTTAGGCTACCCGCTAAGACGGAATATTTACGCTCTTCAGAAGCACAATAGCCTAAAATATCACTACGGAGATGTATCAAAATGACATTTTTTAATCGTTTAAGTATTACCGTTTTAGGTCTGATTTATTCTGCTTCCTCTTTAGCAGGAGGAGGAGGAACCCTCGTTTATGCGCCTGTTTTAAATCCAGCCTCATCAAACCCGATTCCTACACTCAGTGGGACTATGTTAATCGTTTTAAGCCTGCTACTCGTTGCTATCGCTTTTCGTATCAGCCAAAAGAATCAATCAAATACCTTTATGACTATGCTGATAGGTGTCCTTGGCACAAGTGCAATATTATCAGCTAGTGGTGGAATAAAAATTATTTCAGATGTTTATGCTGATAGTGGTACGGGGAATGAATTTCTAATAGCTCTTTCCTCTAGTACAGGTGGGCAGGTATCTATACCTGCAAGTAGCATAAGTATTTATGAAAATACATCCGGTGTAAATCAAAGAATTACGCAAATTAACCTTACTAATAACTGTCCGAATACAGATGTAGGTCTGATAGAAGGTGTTTCACGTTGTAGCGTAGGAGCGATAGTCCCCACGTCAATGGAAGGGCTCTGTTATGTTAACTGTCTTCCGCAAGAGCAGGAGGCTAGATAATAATGGTCGATTATCAGCAATTTCGACCCTATTCATGCATTTTCTGAGGTCGTAAATGCATGATATGTGGAATGTGCATGAAATAAGTTGAGCAACTTTTTAACACAAGATTGTAGGTTCAAATGGATTCGAACCGACGGTTGCTCAGTTTATTTCGTACCCATTCCTAAGTGAGGTCACTATTGAGGGCACGATATTACACATAAATGGCTGTCTCAAAAACTTTTTATTTATTTAACTATTATAAGCCTGCTTATTCTTGGCGGATTTTATATAGTGCTTACTAATGACCTGCCCTCCCCTCAAGAACTCAACAATCAAGCACTCAGCTCTAAAGTATTTGATAGAAACGGAAAGCTGCTTTTTCGTTTCTATCATAATCAAAACCGTACAGCCGTTTCCCTGGCTAATATTTCCCCTTATCTGATTAACGCAACGATAGCCATCGAAGACCAGGACTTTTATCATCATCATGGCTTTTCAATTGCCGGAATTCTACGCTCTGTGCTTAGAAATTTAACAGCCAATAAAGCTTTGCAAGGTGGCTCAACAATCACCCAGCAACTGGTCAAAAACCGCCTGTTAACATCGGAAAAAACCTATCTACGCAAAATAAGAGAAATTATTCTGGCGATCCAGGTAGAAAGTAGACTGACCAAAGATCAAATTCTAGAGTTGTATTTAAATGAAATTGCTTTTGGTGGCATTAACTATGGCGTAGAGGAAGCAGCATGGTTTTATTTTGATAAACCTGCAAGCGACTTAAATCTCGCTGAAAGTGCATTTTTAGCAGGTCTGCCGCAAGCCCCTTCGCGTTATAACCCAAGGAAAAACAATCCCGAACTGGCTTATCAGCGGATGAATCTTGTTTTAAAAAAAATGCAGGAAGAGCACTTTATTTCAGAAGAAGATTATTTAAGAGCATTAGGTTATCGCTTTGCTTTTAATCAAAAGAAAATCCATATTAAAGCACCCCATTTTGTGATGTACATTAAAAAACTACTCTTAGAAAAATATACCGAAGAGCAGCTTTATCATGATGGTCTGCGCATTAAAACCACATTAGACCTTGCCTTACATACAAAAGTTCAAGATATTGTGACGGCTAATGTTGATAAATTATTTAGGCTACAGGTTTCTAATGGCGCTGCTTTGGTGACTGTTCCTAAGACAGGTGAAATATTGAGTATGGTCGGTAGCAAGGATTATTTTGATTTAAACAATGATGGCAACGTGAATGTTGTACTCAGCTTACGTCAGCCTGGCTCATCTATCAAACCACTCACTTATGCGATGTCAATTGAGCAAGGTAAGTCGCCACAATCAAATTTACTAGATACAGCAGAAGAATATACTATTGGCGGAGCTCTTTATACGCCAGGTAATTATGACAATCAATTCAGAGGCCAAGTCTCACTACGTGAAGCTTTAGCCAATTCTTATAACCTTCCTGCTGTCAAAGAATTAGCCCAAATAGGGGTTGTTAACTATATTAACAAAGCAAAAACATTAGGAATTAATAGCTGGGATCATAAAAATAAATATGATGTAGGCTTAACTTTAGGCAGTGGCGAAGTGAGAATGCTGGATATGGCACAGCTGTACAGTGCTTTTGCTAACGATGGATACGATGTACCTTTAAACCCTATTATCGAAATAAAAAATAATAAAGGAGACACGCTATATCGCAACCCATGTATTCTGGATCATGTTGCGTGTTATAGCGATAAAAAATTTAATACTCGTACGATTGTTTTTTTGACTGATATTCTGGCAGATAATAAATCACGATCGAAAATATTTGGTCTTGAATCTGATTTATATATTCCTGGTCACGAGGTCGCAGTAAAAACGGGCACAACCAATGATTATCGGGATAACTGGACTATAGGCTATACAAATGATTATATTGCGGCAGTCTGGACCGGTAATAACAATAACACCCCGATGCGATTTATTCACTCTGGCAGAAATGGAGCCTCGACGATATGGAAGCAAATGATGGGTTTATTACTTGATGATAATAAACCGCACCGATTTGAAATACCAGAGGGTTTTATTAAGCTGTCAATTTGTGAAAAAACGGGGACTTTGCCCTGCTCTAGCTGTTCTGATATTATTGAAGAAATTTTTGTAAAAGGAACTGAGCCCCAAAGTGCATGTACTGATTATGATCCAGCAAGTTTTGATGGTAAGGGTGTTGTGGACAATTATGAGGTAGAATAGAGTATCTTTCATTTTCAGTCGACACTTTTTGATATCAAACAATTATTATGTCAATGGAATGCGAATAAAATAACCTGTGCAAAAGAAGATGAACAAAAAGACAAGTCAGAATGCACACGTTATTTGATTCCCATTCCTTAAGACGGGACAAGCCATTATTTGTAGGGTGGGCAATCTTTTCTGCCCACCGAGGTTCAACTTGATGGTGGGCAAAAAAAAACTGCCCACCCTACTTAGGAATGGGAATCAAATAACGTGTGCATTCTGACTTGTCTTTTTGCTCGCCTTCGGTGTTGCGGCAACAGTTACGTAGCTTGCTATGCGCCTGTTACCGCGCCTTGAAGGCAAACAAAAATACTGCGCCATAATTGCACAACTTATTTAATTCCCATTCCTTATTTTGTAAAGGAGTTGTCCCGTATTAAGTTGGTAGCCTTGATTCTATTGCAGAACCAAAATCAAGCACCATAAACACATAAATGCCTGATTATCTGATGACAAAAAATACACTAAGCCTTTGATTTTTAGTGATAGCAGAAGGTGAGTTGCACCCACTCTGTACCAGCTATAGCGAAAATAATACACCCGACTCCTTATCTTTCATTTTTATTGATATTTATTAGGAACAACAATGTCTCCCAGCTTTTTCTACCATACTTTGCTGATCTGTCAATTTGAGCTGAAAAGGTTATTTTTTAGCAGAAAAGGTTTGCTCTATTTGTTGACTGTTGCTGTCGTCTGGTATTTTATATTGCTTTATCCAATTCGCTTTGCTTCTGACTTATTGGGACAGGAACGCAATATACTGTCCAGTGGTAGTTTTTTTGAGTTCATGGGTTTTGGCTCATTACTAAAGTGGCAAATACCAGAAATGGGTGTGTATTGGCATTTTGCTTTGATACTTTTTCCTATACTCGCTGTGATGACCTCTGCGGATCAAACCTGTTCGGATAGAGAACGCGGCACTTTGCGCTTTTTATGCTTGCGAGTCAGCAGCAATAGCCTGTTTTTTGGTCGTTTTACAGGCGTGATGCTAATACAGACCTTATTGATTTTAATCACCTTATCAAGCACTATAGCACTTGCTGTATACCGAGATGCTAATTTACTGCCTGATGCATTAAATAGTGCACTGGCTATTGTGCTTAACCTGATCATCGTCCTGTTACCCTTTACAGCGATGATGGCAGCATTATCCGCTAGCGTTACATCAGCGCGACAGGCAACTGTCTGGGCGATTTTGATCTGGAGTTTTTTGGCTGGATTTATTAGCCTATTATCATCTTATTTGCCAACACTGGATATTTTAAAAATTCTGATTCCCGGTTATCAAATGTCTGCATTATCCCATCTGGCAGAATGGCAAACCTTGCAACTGGCTTATATTCCCTTATTGCAAAGTGCCGTATTATTAGGCATTGGCTGCTGGATTATGCGCAGGCAAAATCTATGAATACACCCATAATACAATGCCGGAATCTTAGTCATTCCTATGCAGGCAAAGCGGCACTCAGTCATGTCAGTTTTGAGGTAGCAGCCGGTGAACCTATAGGATTAGTAGGGCCTAATGGTGCGGGTAAAAGTACTTTACTCAGCTTACTTTGCGGGTTTTTACCCGTCACTTCTGGCACATTAACATTGTTTTCTCACCCGCCAGGCGCAACAGAACTCAGCGGTAGAATATCAGCCTTACCTCAAGATGCCAGACTGGATCCATCATTTTCGATTGGTGAGCAGCTTAGCTTTTACGCACGTCTACAAGGTTTAAATACTCAGCAAGCAACAATGGAAGCAAACCGAGTTTTAGACGCAGTTGCGCTTAAAGAGTCGTTTCAAGAGAAACCCGATACTCTCAGCCATGGTATGGCTAAGCGGGTAGCGATTGCCCAAGCCCTTATTGGCACTCCGGAAATCATATTACTAGATGAACCGACTGCTGGCTTAGATCCCGTTAATACACGAAATATTCGTTCCATTATTGCTGATATTTCACCGACAACAACTTTTATGATTAGCTCTCATGACTTAACCGAGTTAGGGCGATTATGTCAGCAAATTTTATTGCTGGATAAAGGGGTGATGAGTACCATGCAGCTCAATGCATCTGAGATAGATAGTCATACCCGATTTATCACCTTGCAAATGGAATCCTGTCCAGCAACTGAACTTATATCAAAATTAAAGCAGATAAAAGGGGTTATGCAAGTGTCATCTCCACAAAGAAATGAGTTTATTGTGGAATATAATCCCACGATTGAATCTAAGGTTGATCTAAAAATCCTACTGTGTCTGACTGAAAATAACTGGCAGTACCGTCAAATTAATCAAGGTAAAACGCTGGAAGAAAAATTATTTTTTGATACGAAATAATAGCTTTAGCTATTTCCGTAACAAAAATAGATGAAGCTATAGTACCTTTGTGAGACGGGGTATTCACCGCGCTCTACGGATTTGAAACGCTCCACCTTAATACGGGACAACTCCTTTGCAAAATAAGTAGGGTGGGCAGTTTTTTTTGCCCACCATCAAGTTGAACCTCGGTGGGCAGAAAAGATTGCCCACCCTACAAATGATGGCTTGTCCCCTCTGTAAGTTGGTAGCCTAAAAATGGGATTAATTTTAATTTAGCAAAGGCATAATTTATCTAAGGAACTATATATAACATGGCCATTAAAAACAAGACTCTATAAAACAGGAGAAATTATGCAAGTCATTATTAGTAACCTACCTCCAGACACCAGCAAAGAAATGTTGCTGGAAGAAATACAAAAACGCAATATTAAAATTGTTGACATAACATTTGAAAAAGCAGGAGACCCCGATAAAGTAAGCGCCATTATCACACTGGATACAGGACATGCTGGAGCAAGTGCTTTGGAGAAACGAGTCAATGGTAAGTACTGGCATGGGCGTATCTTACGTGCTTATGCTTTAACAGGTTTTGGGAGTGAAGATGATAAACAATAATTTTTTATTCCCTTTTTTTTCCTGTTGACACTTCCTTGGCAAGGAGAGGTTAGGGGGAGGCTTTAGGGAGATGGAAACAAATAATCATCCAATATTGCTAGTCTTTTTGTCCGTCTTCTGCATTGTAGTAACCGTTACGTAGCCAGCTATACGCCTGTTACTACGCCTTGAATACGAACAAAAATCTTGCCCAATATTGGACGATTATTTATTTCCAGCTCCCTTATTAGAAAAGCTTTATTCAATCCATATTTTCGATAGTAACGACTATTGACTGTGCACAATACGGTAAATACATAACTCATTGTTTAATAAAATAATAATTATTATTACGTCACCGAGCTTTTCTTGGTAATAATCTCCATTAATAGCTAATAGAAGTCACCACCATATTTTCCAGAGGGAGAGGTGAACAGTTACATGGGATGAATATCTCGTTCAATAATAGAGCTTATGTTTAATTATGTTAGTACCGATAAACATTATGGACAAGATAAATACCCCATCCAGCAGCAGAATACAAAGGGAATAATTTTTATATATGAAAAACATAGGCATACTGCTATAATCTAAATTAAACTATTAAGATTTGGAGAAGTGTTATGCGAAAAATATGTATTTTGTTTCTTCTAGTTGTTTTCAATATTTCGGTAGCCCTCGCAGTACAAACGAAAGTGAGTTCATTACGTATTAATTCAACAAAAGACAAAACACGATTAGTGTTTGATGTCTCCAGGATACCTGAACACACGATTTTTCATTTACAAAATCCTGAGCGCCTGGTTATTGATTTTAAAAACACCTATATAGAACAAAGCTTGTTACAACCACTTAACAAGCACCCTTTGCTAACAGCATTACGGGAAGCTAATCGAAACAAAAAAGATTTTCGCGTGGTTTTTGGTTTACAAGAAAGGATTATGGCAAATGGTTTTACCTTAGCTGCGAATAAGAAGAGTGGACCTCGTATTGTTATCGACTTACCCAACAAACAGAAAAAACGTGTCGCAAAACAACGGACAGCTAATAATTCAAAGGCTATTAAAACTGTCTCTCGTAAAGTAAAACCTTTTATTGTTGCGGTTGATGCAGGACATGGCGGTAAAGACTCTGGAGCGATTGGACAAAAGGGCACTTTAGAGAAACAGGTAGTTTTGCAGATTGCAAAAAAATTAACCAACTTAATCAATCAACAACCGGGTATGAAGGCCATTATGGTACGCAAAGGTGATATTTTTGTACCTTTGCGTAAACGAATGCAAATCGCCCGAAAAGCAAATGCTGATCTCTTCGTTTCAATTCATGCAGATGCATTTGAAAATTCAAATGTAACAGGTGCATCGGTATTTACGTTATCCAGTCGAAGTGCTGACAAAGAAGCAAAGCAATGGCTAAAACTGGCTAAGCATGAAAATGCTGTTGATTTAATTGGTGGTATCAGTCTGAATGATAAAGATAACCTGTTGGCCTCAATTTTATTAGACCTTTCGCAAGCTGCATCACTTGATATTAGTCAACTTGTCGCCAGAGATGTCTTAAGGAATATTAGTCAAATAGGCGAGCTACATTCTAAAACAGTGCAAGAAGCAGGGTTTATAGTATTGAAATCACCCGATATTCCTTCTATTCTGGTTGAAACTGCTTTTATCTCTAACCCAAAAGAAGAGCGGCGTTTAAAAAGTGCTAAATATCAGCTTAAAATTGCCAAAGCCATACACCAAGGTATTGCGTCTTATGCCCAAAAACACACTGTCGCTTTAAATACAATGATGTTAGACGTACCATCGCACAAGGTCTCAAGAGGGGAAACATTGTTAGGCATTGCCTTAAAATATGGCATTACGCTAGATCAGTTAAAACGGGCAAACCGTCTTACTAAAGAAAATAATATTAAAACGGGGCAGATGTTATCAATCCCAGTTGGGATTTAAAGAGACATAGGATTGTAACTACGGGCTACCAACTTAAGACGGGACAAATCCTTTACAAAATAAGTAGGGTGGGCCGTTTTTTTTGCCCACCATCAAGTTGAACCTCGGTGGGCAGAAAAGATTGCCCACCCTACAAATGATGGCTTGTCCCGTCTTAAATTGGTAGCCCAATATTTGAACAATTTTAGCTCTAAAAATAGCTTATTTAATCATTTTTTTATTAAGGTAATATTAAATACCCTTTTAAATCACGCTTCACAGAGCTTTTTAAAAGTGTACGGTAGTAGCTCACATTGAGCGGGTATGGTTTTATATTTTTCGATTAACTTTTAATTTTAAAA
>CAZLLL010000059.1:0-10348 GCA_964560255.1 uncultured Methylomonas sp. | reverse complement strand
CTTTTTGTATTAGTGTGTGGATTATTATTTGCGAGTTACCTAAGGTAACTCCGCAGAATCAAGCTTAAATTCTACGGCATCTTGTCAATATCTCTTTGCTCTGTTCCCATCATATCGAACTCAGCACCTTCCACTTCAACAACTGGCATCATCAAATCTTCTTTGCTGATACCTAATGCCAATACTAATGGACTAGCAACAAAAATTGAGGAATAGGTTCCGATCACGACACCAATCGTTAAAGCAATCGCAAAATTATGGATGATCTCTCCGCCTAATAATGCCAGTGCAATTAATACTAATAAGGTCGTCAAAGAGGTCATTATCGTACGACTTAAAGTCTGGTTCAATGAAGAATTCATTACTTCCTCAGATGAGCCTTTACGTAATAGGCGAAAATTCTCACGGATACGGTCATAAACAACAATCGTATCGTTAAGTGAATAACCAATCACAGCTAAAACCGCAGCTAGCACTGTTAAATCAAATTCCAGTTGAAAGACCGAGAAAAAACCTAAGGTAATGAGTACATCATGCGCCAATGCAGCGACTGAACCTAGAGCAAATTTATACTCAAAACGCCAGGCAACATAAACCAAAATCCCAAATAATGAATACAGTAATGCCAGCCCGCCATCTTCAGTTAGTTCATCACCCACTTGCGGCCCAACAAATTCTACACGTCGTAAGTCTCCTTGCTCGGCCATTGCAGAATTTGCAGCATTTGCAACTTCCGTGCTCAGTTCTGCGTCACTCTTGCCTTCTTTCGGCTGCAGGCGAATTAACACATCTTGAGAAGAGCCAAAATGCTGCACTGTCGCATCACCAAAACCAGCACCTTCAAGCTTAGAACGCAACGGCGTTAAATCCACCGATTTGTTATAGCCTAACTCAACCAAAGTTCCACCTGTAAAATCAATACCTAACTTAAGACCTTGTGTTGCCAGAGAGGCAATCGCTACAATTAACAACAAGCCAGAAAATAGAGCTGCAAAATGACGTTTACCTAAAAAATCAATTTGTTTTGACATGGTACTTTTCCTTAATTAGATAGACAGTTTTTCAATACGACGACCGCCGTAAATCCAGTTAATGACCATTCGTGAGCCTAAAATAGCGGTAAACATGGACGTTAAAATTCCTATCGCCAACGTAATTGCAAAGCCTTTAATGGGCCCCGTGCCGAAACCAAATAACACTAATGCAACTAATAAAGTGGTAATGTTTGCATCAAAAATAGTTGCAAAGGCTTTTTCATAACCAACAAAAATACTGGTTTGCGGTGAATTCCTATTGGCTAATTCTTCTTTAATACGTTCAAAAATCAAAACATTGGCATCAACTGCCATCCCGACTGTTAACACAATACCTGCTATACCTGGCAAAGTTAAAGTCGCTTGCAGCATAGATAACACAGCCACGATCACCACTAGGTTAAAAGTCAGTGCCAGATTAGCAATAAGACCAAAGGTTTTATAATAAATCGCCATAAAGATCAGTACCAGTACAAAACCGACGACGACCGACATGATACCTTGATTAATATTATCTTGCCCCAGACTTGGGCCGACTGTACGCTCTTCAACAATATCCACTGGAGCAGCCAGTGCGCCTGCTCTTAATAATAAAGATAATTTACGCGCTTCCTGAGTGCTATCTAAACCGGTTGTTTGAAACCGCTTGCTAAAAGCATCTCTAACAGTGGCGATACTAATGACTTCTTCGATTTTTTCTTTACGCCGAACTTTCTTGCCATTGACTATTTTAGTAATACTTTTCTGTTCAATAAAAACCACCGCCATCGGCTGGCCTATATTGTCTTTAGTGAATTTACCCATTTTTTTGGCACCCACACCATTCAACGTGATATTCACCGATGCCGAGCCATTTTGATCCAGACCTGACGAAGCATCGACAATCTGATCTCCGGTAATGATGACTCGCCTTTTTAATAACACTGGCGCTTTGGTATCACGCTCATAATAAAGCTTAGAACCTGCAGGCACACGTCCCCTTAAAGCATTTTGCACATCATGCAAAGTATCTACTTTACGATATTCCAGCGTTGCCGTCGTACCCAGAATTTCTTTCGCTTGTGCAGTATCCTGTACGCCTGGCAACTGCACAACAATGCGATTATCGCCTTGTTGCTGAATCACGGGCTCAGAAACGCCTAATTCATTGACTCGGTTACGTAGTGTGGTAATATTTTGTGCCAGAGCAAACTTTTTGATTTCTTTTATTTCTTGCTCTGAAATACTTAGATATAAAACAGGCTGCGTGTCGTCAACTTTCATGTCGATTTTGCGAAATTCTTCTTCAACTACCGCTACTGCTGCTAATTTATCCTCTTCGCTACGCAATACCACTTTAACAGCACCCTTGTCATAGGCTACCGATTTATAACGAATTTTAGCTGTTCTTAAGGCAGCTCGAACATCGCTATTATAACGTTCTTCTGCTTGCTTAATTGCAGCTGCCATATCGACTTCTAAAAGAAAGTGCACCCCACCACGTAAATCCAGACCTAAATACATTGGCTCAGCACCTAATGAGCGTAGCCAGCCAGGGGTTGCTGCTGCTAAATTTAAAGCAACGGTAAATTTGGAGCCTAAACTATTACGCAACAAATCAGCAGCACGCATTTGCTCGTCAGTACTCGCAAAACGGACTAGCACTTTATTACCCTGCAATTCTATCGCTTTAGCATTAATAGAGGCACTTTGCAGTGATTTTTCAATACTGGCTACCTGATCTTGCGAGATATCAGTGGTATTGCCAGAAGAAATTTGTACCGACGGGTCATCACCAAAAAGGTTAGGCAATGAATACACTATGCCTAATATTAATACGGTAATAATGAGTAAGTTTTTCCAAAAGGGGAAATGGTTTTGCATGGTCAATCCATCAAGATAAAGCAATAGCTGGCATCAAATCTATGCCAACAGCAGCATCATTACTTAAACGAGCAAATGCTGCTAAAAAATTAAGATTTTGTTTTTTTCATTTGAACTTTAAAAGTTCCTTTAGGCATCAAGCTGCTAATTTGATGACGCTGTACCTGAAGAACAACATTATTGGCCACCTCAACTTGCACAAAGTTTTCATCCAGACTCACAACCTTACCTAAGAGACCGCCACCAGTGACCACCTCAGCGCCTGGCTGCATTTGCTCCAGCATATTTTTATGTTCTTTGGTGCGTTTATGTTGTGGTCTTAGAAATAAAAAA
Organism: uncultured Methylomonas sp.; assembly: GCA_964560255.1. GTDB lineage: Bacteria > Pseudomonadota > Gammaproteobacteria > Methylococcales > Methylomonadaceae > Methyloprofundus. The sequence goes on along the minus strand of CAZLLL010000059.1, from coordinate 7,118 downwards.
TAAAAAAACACTAAAATGCCTACTGGAAACAGCATCCCTTCCCAACCTGGCTGTTGTGCTACTGGAGCAGCTTCTGCTAATGCATCAGAAATAAAAAAACTCATAGTCCCCTCAATATTGTCGATTTGAAATAAAAAGCTCTCTATTATGACATACTCGGCATAGATTTACCGAGCTGTTGATAAAATCTCTTAACATAATTGTCAAACATATTGTTTTCTATGGCCTCACGTACCTCATACATTAAATTTAAATAATAAGACAGGTTATGAATCGTATTTAACCTCGCACCTAATATCTCATGGCATTTATCTAAATGACGTAAATAAGCACGGGAATAATGCTGACAGGTATAACAGGGGCAGGATTCATCAATAGGTTTGGTGTCAAACTGATATTGACTATTACGGATTTTAATCACACCTGACGTGGTAAAAATATGCCCATTACGTGCATTACGTGTTGGCATAACACAATCAAACATATCAATCCCGCGCCGAACTCCTTCTACAAGGTCTTCTGGCTTCCCTACCCCCATTAAATAGCGTGGCTTATCAACAGGCATATGAGGGTGTACAGCATCCAGTGTCGCCATCATTTCATCTTTTGGTTCGCCAACCGATAGCCCGCCGATAGCATAGCCATCAAAGCCAATATCCATCAGACCTGCGATGGACTCATGGCGCAAATGCGGATACATCCCACCTTGAACAATGCCAAATAAAGCAGCTAGATTATCACCATGCGCTTTTTTACTACGTTCCGCCCAGCGCAAAGATAAGCGCATTGAATCAGCCGCTTGCTGTGCAGTCGCCGGGTAAGGAGTACACTCATCAAAAATCATAACGACATCCGAACCCAGGTCACGCTGTACCTGCATCGACTCTTCTGGCCCCATAAAAATCTTGCTGCCATCAATAGGCGATTTAAACGTAACACCTGCTTCACTAATTTTACGCAAATCTCCTAGGCTAAAGACCTGAAATCCCCCAGAATCGGTCAAGATAGGTCCTTGCCAGCTCATGAAGTCATGCAAATCACCATGTGCTTTAATAACATCAGTACCTGGACGCAACATCAAATGAAAGGTATTGCCTAATACGATCTGTGCGCCTATATTAGTTAACTCATGAGGTGTCAGTGACTTCACCGAACCATAGGTGCCAACAGGCATAAAAATAGGCGTTTGTATCACGCCACGCGCAAAAGTCAAACGCCCGCGTCTTGCCTGGCCATCGGTATTTAATAAATCAAATTGCATTGCTAAGTACTTATATTGAGCGGGTCTATTGTCTATTTTTTTATATTAAAAATACATTACTTATTAGAGTGTTATGGGAATCCGTATAAATAATAAAAATATAACATTAGAAATCAGGTATTTTTAATTGCATGTAACACATTGATTTTAAATGATTCTATATACATCATTGAAATCGAATAAACTTAGTATAACCCTTTGCTTTAAAATTAAAAGTTAATCGAAAAATATAAAACCATACCCGCTCAATGTGAGTTCCATCTCCCTTACCTGAATGTGTCGTGCACATTCATTGTAACCGTTCAGTCCCCTCCTTATCAAGAAGGGGTTAGGAGAACGGCTTTCTCATAAAAGCATGGCATAATATTTATTAGAGTTGTTCTTTTGAATATACATTAACAATCAATATGTTATATTTTATAGTGTACTTTATTTATGAAAAAATCGGATATAATTACATTTTATCTGGTTTTCTGACAAATACATTATTTTAATCAATTGATTTTAAATAAGTTTTATTTATTAATTCACAAGAACAACTCTATTCAAGTTACAAGGCCAGTGAAAACAAATGATACAACACTTATTAAAATTTAATTTCTTTATGAAATAATTTTAAAAAAATAACAATACATATCAACATATTATAACTTTCAATAAGTACGCCAAGTTTTTATGAGAAAGCCTTGGGGTTAGGGAGAGGTTTTATTAGACAAAGAGGGAACTGAACGAATACCATTTCTTAGCTATATAATCAAGACAGTTACTGATACATACGCTACAATGACAGGGCTCTTTCAGGCATGATTAGATTCAATGCTACTGAGATTCCTAAAGCAAGCAAAGCGACAGAGTACCATTCCTAATATACGATTTATCATGCCCTCCCCTCACCCCCGAAAAAAACTCCCCATAGGTATTCAGACTTTTCGTGAAATACGTGAAGAAAATTTTTATTATGTGGACAAAACGCACTTTGCCCTAAAACTAACTGAGCAAGGAAAATATTATTTTTTATCGCGCCCACGCAGATTTGGTAAATCATTATTTATTGACACTCTGGCTGAGTTGTTTACCGGCAATGAGTCTTTATTTCAAGGCTTAGCCATTTATAAACAATGGGACTGGCAACGCACAGCACCGATTATTCGCTTTAGTTTTGCAGGAGGCATATTACATAGTCAGGATGAGCTGGATGTTAAAATTCAAGAACTATTAAGCATCAATCAAGCGCAATTAGACATTCACTGTCAACACAGTACAGCCGCAGGTTGTTTAGCGGAATTAATTCGTCAGGCACACCAGCTAACTGGGGAAAAAGTTGTCATCCTGGTTGACGAATACGACAAACCTATATTAGATAATTTAGCCCAGCCAGAAATTGCCAAAGACATTAGAGAAGGTTTGCGAGACCTATATTCTGTTATAAAAGATATGGATGCACATATCCGTTTTGCCATGCTAACAGGGGTCTCTAAGTTTAGTAAAGTCAGCTTGTTTTCAGGGTTAAATAATTTACGCGACATCACCTTATCAAAACAATATTCAGCTTTATGCGGGTATACCGATGAGGATATAGAGACTATATTTTCAGCCGAACTTATGGATTTGGATAGAGAGCAAATCAGGGAATGGTATAACGGTTATAACTGGACAGGCGAAGCTGTTTATAATCCATTTGATATTTTATTGCTATTTCAGGAACGACAATTTAAGCCTTATTGGTTTGAAACAGGCACGCCAACTTTTTTAATTGAATTACTATCCAGTCGACAAACCTGGTTACCAGATTTAGCCCAATTAGAAACAGATGCAGAACTTTTATCCACTTTTGAGGTTGATAACCTACCCACCGAAGCATTAATGTTCCAAACGGGCTACCTAACTATAGATGAAGAAATTAATGAATTTGGTAATTATTGGTATCGCCTGCGCTATCCTAACCGAGAAGTATATCAAAGCTTATCAAACAGCTTGTTAAAAGCCTGGACACCGCAGTACCCCTCGACCCAGCCGGTCATACAAAACAGTCGGCGCTTGCTGGAATTATTAAAAAACAACGACTTCCCAGCAATGAAAACATTATTTAGCACTTTTTTTTCGAGCATTCCGCATGACTGGTATCGCAATAATCCGATTGCTCAATATGAAGGTTATTATGCCAGTGTTTTTTATGCCTATTTCGCCGCATTAGGCTTAAATATTATCTTAGAAGATACCACCAACCAAGGTCGCATTGATATGACCGTCCGATTTAATGGGCATATTTATCTCTTTGAATTTAAAGTCGTTGAGCTCAACCCTAAAGGCACTGCGTTACAGCAAATAAAAGACAATAAATACGCTGATAAATATCGCGGACAGGGTGAACCCCTTCATTTAATTGGCATTGAATTTAGCAAACAGCAACGTAGCGTTATTGGCTTTGAGGTAGAAAGCATATAAAGGGGGGACAGTGTTATTTATTTTTTCCTCTTTTCCACCCAACAAGCCTCCCTCTGTTTACACAATTGACAGATTAATTAACACTGACCCCTTTATAAAGCAAACACCTGCGATGGCAGCAGGATTAACGGATCATATTTGGTCAACTGAGGGATGGGTTACATATCCGATGCTCATGAACAATCAATAGAATACACCACCCATTTTTTGCGAGTGACCTTACTCATAAACTGAAGATAAACCCTGTTAGGACTTCTCTATGCTATTTAATTCATATGAATTTATTTTTGCTTTCTTACCTATCGTCTTATTTGGTTTTTATGCAATAGGGTCTAGAAGCCATCATCGCATTGCTATTTCCTGGTTAGTCGGTTCATCACTATTTTTCTATGCTTGGTGGAACCCTGCTTACCTAAGCATCATTCTTATTTCAATGTTATTTAATTATGCAATGGGTACTGTATTATCCGGCAATATTAAATCAAAAGCACTGCTCACTTCAGCAATCACGGTTAATTTACTCACCCTTGCTTACTATAAGTATTGTAATTTTTTCATTGAAAATTTAAATCACTTTACTGATGCTAATTTTAATGTCGAACATATAATATTACCCTTAGCTATTTCTTTTTTTACATTTCAGCAAATTGCGTATCTAATTGATGCGTATAAAGGTGAAACGCGTGAATATAATTTTCTAAGCTACTGCCTTTTTGTTACTTTCTTTCCTCAGCTCATTGCAGGGCCTATTGTTCATCACCGTGAAATGTTACCGCAATTTGCTAAAGATACCTTATACAAACTGAGTTATCGCCATCTTTTTATTGGTCTAAGTATTTTCACACTTGGTTTTTTTAAAAAAGCAGTATTAGCTGATGGTACCAGTGATTATGTTAATGTCACCTTTGCATTAGCACAAACAGGTACTGCAATTACATTTTTTGCCGCCTGGGCAGGCTCCTTATGCTATGCCTTTCAGTTATATTTCGATTTTTCAGGCTATTCGGATATGGCCATTGGCATAGCGAGAATGTTTGGTATTATTCTGCCAATGAATTTTAATTCACCGTATAAATCAACAAATATCACATTATTCTGGCGGCGTTGGCATATGACTTTATCGCGTTTTTTACGCGATTATTTATATATTCCTTTAGGAGGTAACCGTAAGGGCAAAGCAAGGCAGCTTATTAACCTCATGATAACTATGGTACTCGGTGGGTTATGGCATGGTGCAGGATGGACATTTACCCTATGGGGTTTTTTACATGGCTGTTATCTGATTATACATAATGCCTGGCATCAACTGAGTCAATTTTTTGGGATTAAATTACATAAACTGTTTGCATGGTGGATCACCTTTAGCGCTATTTTATTTGCCTGGGTTCCCTTTAGAGCTCTCACCTTTGAGAGCACAATAAACATATGGAGGGGTATGTTAGGTATGAACGGCTTCTATCTGCCCAAATGGATGAAAAAATTTTCAAATAACATAGAGCCCTGGACATCAGATATACCCATATCTTTTGTCGGCATATTCCACCATCTTGGCCCTGTTAAACTAATGGATATATTATGGTTTGTGTTGCTTTTTATCATCGCCTTTTATATGCCTAATACACAACAATTTATGCAGCGTTACCGCCCCGTATTTGAAGCCACTAAAAATTATAAAATAAAAACACTCAAATTATTTTGGCGACCAAGCTTAGGCTGGTCACTGATGATATCCTTTTTATTTGTTTATGCAACTTTATCATTAACACGGATCAGTGAGTTTTTGTATTTTCAGTTCTAACTTTTTGGAATAGTAAATGAAGCATTCTTTCCTTATGTATGGCAGACACTTTATTTCATTTGTCTCGTTTTCATTATTATTTACGATACTATTTTGCTATATCGTTGACCCTTACTCTCTTTATGGTCGTTATTCCCTTCTTGATGGTGTTGAAGTAAATAGTCCTGGGTTTTCTGCTCAAATTAGAATGGGCAAGGCAATGGCTATTAAACAGCGTAAACCTCAAGTCTTAATTATGGGGTCATCACGAAGCGACTATGGTATTTCATCCCAATCCGTTGAACAGTTTTACGCAAAAGACAAAATGTATAATGCCTCCTTTCCAGGGGGTAATGCTTATGAGATGCTACGTTACTTTCAACATGCAGTTGCCACGAGTCATATTCAGCAGGTTTATATCGGTTTTGATTTTTTTCAATTTCATGCTGGCCGACCTGTTGAGTCTAATTTTAGCGAAGAGCAATTAATTGTTGATATTGACAACCAGCCGTCAGGTAGTACTATTGATGACTTTGTTTTAACCTTACTTTCGGCAGATTCAGCGTATTATAGTATAAAAGTTTTTACCGGCTTATGTCGTTGGGACGATATCTATTTACCCAATGGCTTTAAGCTTCAGGATCATTCCGGTGCATCACTCCAAGAGTTTATTGATAGTGAAAGAAAGTATATTAATAAAACCTATACCAGCCCCGAGTTCACATTCATAGCTCCTAATGCTTCCAGTACACATTTTGATTATTTTAGAAAATTCATCCAGCTGGCATATGAAAAACAAATCAATTTACATGTTTTTATTTCGCCATCACATGCCAGACAGTGGGAAGTTATTGCTGAATTGGGGCTATGGGAAAAATGGGAGTACTGGAAACGGCAAATGCTAACGATTACTGAGCAGGAAAGTAGTCATTACAACCAGGCCGCTTTTCCTATTCATGACTTTTCAGGATACAATATTTATTCGACTGAAACCGTACCACGCACATCAAACAAAGCTATGCGCTGGTATTCCGATTCTTCTCATTATCGACATGAATTAGGCGAAGTGATACTCAATATGATTATAAAGGACTCTGGTAAAAATAGCTTTGGTCGCATAATAAACGCCCAAAATATTAATGCACACTTAAAAACTATCAAGGAAGAACATCTACAGTACGCATTAAGCCATGCTAAAGATATTGCAGATATAAAAGACTTAATAGCAAATAGAGAAAGAAAGTTATATTGACAATGAATGCCGCTTGTTTGAGGTTTTTGTTTTTGGCAATGGTATTGATAAGGAACGTACACGGAATAAATTGAGCAACTGTAGGTGTGAATTCATTCGCATAGTACGAAAAATCGGTGACTATACAAGTAACGTGCTCAAGTTATTTCGTGCACGCTCCTTAGCTAAGCTTGAGAGTCAAAAGTTCTCAGAGAATTTATAGTTTTGAATAGAGACCCCCATTCTAAGTCATTGAAATAATTAGTCATTATAAAACTACCTCTCAATTCTAAATAATTTTTAATGCCAATATTATCAAGTGGTTACGATAACTTTTGACTCACCAGTTAGCTAAGGGAGATGGAAACAAATAATCATCCAATATTGCTAGTCTTTTTGTCCGT
>CAZLLL010000058.1:0-10372 GCA_964560255.1 uncultured Methylomonas sp. | reverse complement strand
AAGACGGACAAAAAGACTAGCAATATTGGATGATTATTTGTTTCCATCTCCCTCAGCCTAAACCTTTGACTGTATCAGCCGATGCAGAAAGATATACAATGTTTCGTTCGATAATATTGATTTTGTTGTTTTCTGACTGGCTGGATTATACACCCATGTTTTTTGTCTAGTCGCCATATGATGTCCAAAATATACTATAAATTAATGATAGAGTTATTCATATATACCATATTTCATGATTTATATTAGAGTTTCTCTTGTGAATAAATAAAAAACTCATTTAAAATCAATTTATTACAATAATGTATTTATTAAGATCCCAAGTAAAATACAGTTTTATCCGTTTTTTCAAAAAATGAAGCACACTAAAAAAATATAGCATACTGATTATGAATGAATATTCACAAGAACAACTCTATTGAAAGATATAAAATATTTAAATAGTCTGCCATGCATCTATGTTATTGCTAATTTAGGAGAGCAATAGCTTTAGCTATTTTACGCCTGCCCTATGTCCCGTCTTGAACTGGTCACCCCAATTTGCGCTGATCACGTAAAATATAATTATCTTCATCAAACAAATTAGTCGCCCCTGTTTCAGCGGATGAAGTCCCCATACGAAAAGCACCGAACATTTCTCGCCCCATCCCCCAATGGTGATCATGCGAACTATTAGGCTCAGGGATACGCGCATTAAACTCAGCTTCATCCACAAGTGCATTTACATCACCTGTCTGAGTGTTCAAGCGGATCACATCCCCAGTACGCACTTTAGCCAACGGCCCACCATCTTCGCACTCAGGGCACATATGAATTGCCGAAGGTACCTTACCCGATGCACCCGACATACGTCCATCTGTCACAATCGCAACCTTAAAGCCTTTGTCTTGTAATAAGCCTAATAACGGTGTTAATTTATGTAATTCCGGCATACCATTTGATTTAGGCCCTTGAAAACGCAGCACAATAATAAAATCGCGCTCTAACTCACCGCGATGAAACGCTGCGACTACATCATTTTGGTCATCAAACACCATAGCAGCGGCTTCAACTACCTGATGATCCTCTGCAACAGCCGACACTTTGGAAATACCACGCCCCAAATTACCATGCATCACATGCAGGCCGCCCCCCACTGCAAACGGTTTTTCTAGCGAGCCGATCACCTCAGGGTCTAGCGAAGCCTCAGGCCCTTCTTGCCACAATAGCTGTCCGTTATTCAGCTTGGGTTCCTTAGAATATCCCCCCATTCCGCGCTCATCTGCAACCGTCAGAACATCTTTATGCACCAAGCCACCTCTTAATAATTCAGCAATTAATACACCCATACCTCCAGCAGCCTGAAAATGATTAATATCAGCAGGGCCATTAGGGTACACTTTAGTTAATAAAGGAATGGCATGAGATAACTCATTAAAATCATCCCAGTTTACTTCTATACCTGCCGCCCGCGCAATAGCAACAATATGCATGGTATGATTGGTTGATCCACCGGTTGCCAATAAGCCGACAATTGCATTGACTATGGCTTTCTCATCAATCACACGCCCTAAAGGACGATAATCATCCCCCATCGCTGTAAACTTTAAGACTTGTACCGCCGCTGCTTTAGTCAGTTCATCACGTAGAGGCGTATAGGGATTAATAAAAGAGCTACCAGGAAGATGCAGCCCCATAATCTCAACCATCATCTGATTACTATTCGCTGTACCATAGAAAGTACAAGTACCAGGACTATGATACGATTCAGATTCAGATTCTAGCAGCTCTTTACGGCCAATTTTTCCATCCGCATATTTCTGCCGAGTACGCGCTTTTTCTTTATTAGAGAGACCACTAGTCATTGGGCCAGAAGGCACGAAAACCGCCGGTAAATGCCCAAAACTCAAGGCACCCAATAATAAACCTGGAACAATCTTGTCACACACACCCAGATACAAGCCACCATCAAACATATTATGGCTTAAGCTAATCGCAGTGGACATCGCAATCACATCCCGACTAAATAGCGACAACTCCATCCCTGGCTGCCCTTGTGTGACACCGTCGCACATCGCAGGCACACCACCCGCAAACTGCGCAACGCCCCCCGCTTGTTTAATCGCTGCTTTAATTAAATCCGGTGCATCTTTATAAGGCTCGTGAGCGGATAACATATCATTATAAGAAGAGATAATCGCAATATTAGCCTTTTTATCACTCGCTAAATCTGCTTTATCACCAGTATTACATGCCGCAAAACCATGCGCCAGATTACCACAGGCCAAAGTTGCTCGATGAGTACCTTGCTCAGCAGCCTTTTCTATATGATTTAAATAAAGTGTACGCACCACATGGCTACGTTCAATGATTTGCTGAGTGACTTTTTCGACGACTTTATGCATATTGTACTTTTCCACCTAATGTTACTTTTAAGCTAACAAATAAAAACGTTAAACGCGGTATTATACAGCAACACAGAGGTAACAAAAACCACTACCCCCTGTAGAACCAGCAATTATCTGCAGCAATTCTAAATATGAATTTCCTCCCACTTTATCAGTAAGCGACCAGAAGTCATTTAGCGTTATTTCGCTGGGATAGCACAAAGGACGTGAACTAAATTTGAAGATCACTGATTTAAAAATAAAAATATGGGAGCCCCCTAAAATAGAGGCAATAGCCTCCCCCCTACCATCAGTAGGCAAAAATTGGAATGCTGTCTGTTTAGCTTTTAAGCCGTCCATGGTATTTTCACAGGGTTCGAGACCCAAAGTTTATTTTCTTATCTGGTTTAATCTCCAAACCTTTTATCATAAAGGCTAATAATACCTGAAAACTTTCAAAAAAATAATAATACCTTGTTAAGTCCTTTATATAATAGAGTTGTTCTTGTGAATCAATAAATAAAACTTATTTATTGATTCACAAGAACAACTCTATTTAAGTGAAATAACAGATTTCACCCACTACCGTTTTGGCAATATGCTCATTCGGATCTTCATAATCAGTCACTGTAATAATTGGGGTCAATAATTTAGAGTCAGGTACAAATTACATGAAATTGAAAAAGCATTTATTTTGTACCTGACCCCAATTATTTTGTTTTGAGAGCAATAAGCGGAAAGACAATCTATTGTTGAAAGAGCTAAAATTGATCACTGTAAAACCAGTTTGATTTTGAGAAAGCAAGCTCGACACGGTGAATAAAATCTTGCTGACAAAGAAAAAGCAAGTACTGAGTTTTGATGTTTTACAGATCCGGTGCTGAAAAAGAAACGCTGACGACTACCACAGAATTTGATAAAAAAACAGGAGTCAAGTCTTTATTTTTGTAGAAAAAATAAGGCTTGATCCCTGTTTTCTTTTAATCGAATATTTTGCTTTTATATACTTCATCGGTGACTACTTTAAACCAGCGTGGTCGAAAAATGGCCGTATACAGGCAAATCAACGTGGTCGTTGGAAATGGCAGAAAGCTAGCCACACTCATTAGTAAGAGAAATAAAATAGTGAAAATACGTGTTTTCATAGAATCGTTTTGTTTCTGTAATTTGATTGTAGATATCTGAGTAGAAGCGTACACACTATTCATCCCGACAGCAAGCGAATATTGGAGGTGTGTCATTAATATGTAGAGGCCAACTTGTGAATGATGGGGTCAGCCAATTTGAAGTGGCAGAAAAAAGTAATTTTAGATAACTATCAACTCACATTGAGCGAGTATGGTTTTATATTTTCGATTAACTTTTAATTTTAAAACAAATGGTTACTTACATAGACCCGCTCAATGTAAGTGGAAAGAGCGCGGGCAGGAGAAGTCAAAAATCGGGTAAAAATAAAGAGGATTGACTGCAAATGAGAGCTCAGGCGTGAACGTTCACTTAGGAATGGGAATCAAATAACTTGTGCATTCTGACTTGTCTTTTTGTTCGCCTTCTGCGTTGCGGAAACAGTTACGTAGCTAGCTATGCGCCTGTTACCGCGCCTTGAAGGCAAACAAAAATACTGCGTCATAATTGCACAACTTATTCAATTCCCATTCCTTAAAATACAATTGGCAATAAAAAACAAATAGTTAGAATGAAAAAATATTAACCGAGTCGATCCGCGATAATAATGCAGTTTTGGAAATAATTTAAACCATTGAATTAAGTGGTTTTTTATGTTTTCATTCCATTTTGTGCTTTATTTTTCGGATGAATTTTGATGATTATTGCTTAATATCAATTGGTTATTTATTTGGACGTCCTAGGTGTGATCTAATGGCACATAGAATGCACCCTACATTAAAAGCCTCATTGAACAGTGTATGAATATTTAAGTCGCAGAACACAATAGATTTAACACCCTAGCGTTAGGGAGCTGGAAATAAATAATCGTCCAATATTGGGCAGGATTTTTGTTCGTATTCAAGGCGTAGTAACAGGCACATAGCTGGCTACGTAACTGTTGCTACAACGCAGAAGACGGACAAAAATCCTGCCCAATATTGGACGATTATTTGTTTCCAGCTCCCTTAGCCTGCTAACTGCCAAAGGATATTGCCAGTTACCCCCCTTATGACAGCCCCTATGTTGAAAGCAAAAAATCAGCACCCTCACCCCCATAACGAGTGACCCAAATGACAGCAGATACAGAAATGGAGAATACCCTACAGCTATTCGATATTGAAGGTTTTCTAAAAAATCTGACCCGTTTGCCTGGCATTTATAAAATGCTTAATAACAAAGATACCATTGTTTATATCGGCAAAGCCAAAAATCTTAAAAGTAGAGTCTCTAGTTATTTTAGAAAAGGTGTTGCATCACCAAAACAACAGGTGATGGTTGCCAAGATAGTTCGTATAGAAGTCACGGTGACGCATACCGAAGCGGAAGCATTGCTATTAGAAAGTCAGCTGATTAAAAAACATAAACCACGCTATAATATATGCTTACGTGATGATAAATCCTACCCGTTTATTTACTTCTCAACTAAGCAAAAATTTCCGCAAATTACTTTGCATCGCGGTGCAAAAAAGAAAAAAGGCAATTATTATGGGCCTTACCCCAGTGCTGGGGCGGTACGTGAGACATTAAAGCAAATACAGAGAATTTTTCCGGTTAGGCAATGCGAAGACTCATATTATAATAATCGTTCCAGACCCTGTTTGCAGCATCAGATAGAGCGCTGTACAGCGCCCTGTGTGGGTTTAATTAGTCAGGAAAAATATGCGCAGGATGTGCACAATACCCAGCTCTTTTTAGAAGGCAAAGGAAGTTTATTAATTGATGAATTAGTTGCCCGTATGGATCGTCTGGCGGCAGATCTGGCGTTTGAGCGAGCAGCGGTGGTCAGAGATCAGATTAGTCAAGTACGCACTATATTAGAAAAAAATTATGTGTCTGGTGAGCGTGGCGATGTTGATATAGTCGCCTGTGCAACGAGGGCAGGCCTTGCCTGTGTACAGATCTTTTTTATTCGTCAGGGACAGAACCTGGGAAATAAGACTTTTTTTCCTAAAATCAACGATGAATATACACCTGAAAATATATTACAGGCTTTTATTCCACAGTATTATTTGGATAAAAACGTTCCCCATGAACTCATTGTTAGTCACCAGCCTGAAGAAGTGGTTTTATTAACAGAGGTTCTGACCCAACAGGCTGGTCATGCGGTCACTCTCTCGGCCAGTGTGCGCAGCGAGCGTGCAAAATGGCTGCATATGGCAAATGTCAATGTAGAAAATGCATTACTTACTAAATTATCTGATAAACAGGGAATTTATGCCCGTTTTTTAAGTTTGCAGGAAGAGCTGGGTTGCCAGGAATTACCTAAACGACTGGAATGTTTTGATATTAGTCACACGCAAGGTGATTTTACTGTTGCATCATGCGTCGTCTTTGATCGTGAAGGGCCAGTAAAATCCTCATACCGGCGTTTTAATATAGAAGGTATTACACCAGGCGATGATTATGCCGCTATTTATCAGGCCGTCTCAAGGCGCTTTAAACGTCTGGTAAAGGGTGAGCACGAAGCACCAGATATATTATTTATTGATGGTGGCAAAGGCCAAGTTAACGAAGCAGAAAAGGCATTAGCGGAATTACAAGTAAATAATGTTATGATAGTCGGAGTATCCAAAGGGCCGGATAGAAAAGCAGGTATGGAAAAGATGATTTTACCAAGCCAGGAACAACCACTTGATGTGACACCTGGAGCGAGTGGCTTACTGCTTATCCAGCATATCCGGGATGAAGCACACCGCTTTGCCATTACTGGACATAGGGCACGCAGGGGTAAAGCAAAGCAAGAATCACCTCTGGAAACAATAGTAGGACTAGGGCCTAAAAGGCGACAGATTTTATTAAAGCAATTTGGCGGTATGCAAGGTATTTCACGCTCAAGTGTCGATGCACTTTGCAGTATAGATGGAATTAGCCGGCAGTTAGCACAACGAATATACGATAGATTCCATCATCAAGATGATTGATAACATAAATATACCTACTTTATTGACGCTGCTACGTATTGCGTTAATCCCTGTATTAGTTATTTTTTTCTATATTCCATGGGAATATTCTAATATCGCAACCACGTTTATTTTTATTGTGGCAGCCATTACTGACTGGTTAGATGGATATTTAGCCAGAAAAATGCAAGTGGAAACCAAATTCGGGGCTTTTTTAGACCCTGTTGCCGACAAAATCATGGTGGCCTTTGTTTTAGTTTTATTGGTACAGACAGAAGCCAGTGTCTGGATGACATTACCAGCGGCAATTATTATTGGTAGAGAGATTACAATTTCATCATTACGTGAATGGATGGCCGAAATAGGTCAGCGCGCAACTGTTAAAGTTTCGCATATAGGAAAATGGAAAACAACAGCTCAAATGATCGCTATTATCTGTTTGTTATACGGTGATGAGCTGATAGGAATCTCAATGCAACTACTCGGTTTAGTCATGCTGTATATTGCTGCTATATTAACTCTATGGTCAATGATGAGTTATTTAAAAGCAGCTTATATCACTATTGCTAATTGAGTTTTTGCTAATAATCATCAGCCAGTACAGCGCATAGTGTGGCAAGAAGATACTTTCGAACAAGATGAAAAAGTGAAGGCATTGCCGCTACGTCAGGCTTGTTCATCATAAATATCGAAAAGTATTTTGTTACAATATATGCGCAACGCGCTGGTTGCGGTACTAAAATAAAGCCGGAATATAAAAATAACAGATGGATCAGGAAATAATAAAAGACAAAGATGAGCTACGCAATGATATTTTAATCGCGGCTCTAAAGCTATTTGCAAAACAAGGCTATTTTAATACCTCATTAACAGAGATAGCTGAAGTATCTGGCGTAAAAACCAGTGCAGGTATTTATAAACATTTTAAAAACAAGCAGGAAATTGCCCGGGCTTTATATATATGGATTATAGATAGGTTGAGTGTTTCTATTGATGATATACGTCGGCGCAGTCGAAAATCTTCTGAGCAATTGCGAGAAATAGTCGATTTATGGTTCCGATTAACTGACGATGCGCCTGAAATAATGCGCTTTCTTTTGGTGTTAAACATCAATGAGTTTTTACCCGATGAAAAACCACTGATGGAAACACTCCCGTTTGTAAAAATTCTAAAAATTATGCAGAATGGTATTAAATCGAATGAAATTAAAGCCATTGATGCACAGCGTGCCTATTGCCACTTTTTTGGTATTATTGAAAATACCTTAAAGCAAGTGCTAACAGGGACTTTAAAGAAGAAAGCTGACTATTATGAAGGGGATGCCTGGTTATCAGCCTGGGCAGCTATTGTGAGAAAATAGCCCGCATGGGTCATCGTTCAGATCCCCTTTTGTAAAATGGGAGTTAAGGCCTTTTTCTAATAAAACCTCCCTTGATAAGGAGAGGGACTGAACGGTTATAGGATATACGGCAGAAGTGACACGCTTTAGCTTTCCGAAAGCTATTGTACTCCTGACACGTACATTGACTGCCATCCACTAAGGGAGATGGAAACAAATAATCATCCAATATTGCGAGTCTTTTTGTCCGTCTTCTGCGTTGTAGCAACCGTTACGTAGCCAGCTATGCGCCTGTTACTACGCCTTGAATACGAACAAAAATCCTGCCCAATATTGGACGATTATTTATTTCCAGCTCCCTAACCTGATTCAAAAATATGGTTGCTATACCACAGATGCTAGGGGTGTCACTCTGCTTTAAGCAACTGGGTTTTGTGATTGTACTATCTCCCTGTTGAGGTTCGTGCCTCACCCCCAACCTACACTTAAATAGCTTGAATGGCCTAGAGTTTAAATGCACAAGTTATTAAATCTCCATTGTCCGTCTTAACAATGGTAGCCTACTGTTTTCAGATTGGAAAGTATAAGTCACACTTTGGTCAAAAGCGAAGGAGCCATTATGTAAGCCATTCGATAATATGTTCTTCTAAATTATCTATCTGTGATTCTTTCATGGCAAAACTACAAATTGAGACACCTGCATCTTTGACACTTTCTTGAGTTCCAGAGATTAAAGGATGCCAGTCTGCTAGTTTTTTTCCATCGCTCAGCAAGCGGTATGCGCACGTTGATGGCAGCCAGGTATACTCAGAAAAATTATGTTGTTTTAAATCTATACAATCAGGTACTTGAGTGGTTCGATCCGAATAGTGTGTACACCTGCAAGTGTCGAGGTCAATTAAATCACAGACTGCGCTGGTAAAAAATATACCGCCACTGTCTTCGTCTTCCAGTTTATTTAAGCAACATTTTCCGCAACCATCGCACAAAGACTCCCACTCCGCTACGGTCATTTCAGCTAATTTTTTTGTTTCCCAAAAGTTCATAAGCGATTAAATAATATATAAAATTTGAGCCTATATTTTTATAGACTGAGAATTTAAATGTCAAAATTACTTTGTATACTATAATACCTATCACTCTACCATGGATAGGGTTATTTTGATCACTAAATCAATTATTAGAAGGCCGTATTTAGGTCGCGTGAAGATAATAAAGATAGGAAAATAAATGAAAATTACCATTGCAGGCACTGGCTACGTTGGCTTATCTAACGCAATGCTTTTAGCTCAAAATAATGAGGTTATTGCACTTGATATTATTCCTGAGAAAATTGAATTACTGAAGGCCAGACAATCGCCTATTGTGGATACAGAAATTGAAGATTTTCTCAAGAATAAGCCGCTTAATTTTACTGCAACTTTAGATAAAGAAGAGGCTTATAAACAGGCAGACTTTATTATTATTGCGACTCCAACAGACTATGATACTGCAACAAATTATTTCAATACGCAATCAGTCGAATCCATAATTAAGGATGTAATCGCTCTTAACCCAACAGCGGTTATGGTTATCAAATCGACTGTACCGGTGGGATACACGGCTGCTATTCGACAGAAACTAGGCAGTAATAATATCATTTTTTCACCAGAATTCTTAAGAGAAGGTAAAGCATTATACGATAACCTCTACCCCTCTCGTATTATTGTTGGAGAGCGTTCGTCGCGAGCAGAGCAGTTTGCCAGCCTGCTTGTCGAGGGCGCGTTAAAAAAAGATATTCCTCTGTTATTCACTGACTCCACTGAAGCAGAAGCGGTAAAATTATTTTCCAATACGTATCTGGCGATGCGGGTGGCTTATTTTAATGAGCTTGATAGTTATGCTGAAACGCATGGCTTAAATGCAAAGCATATTATACAAGGTGTTTGCTTAGATCCTCGTATTGGTAATCATTATAATAATCCTTCATTTGGCTACGGTGGCTATTGTTTGCCAAAAGATACCAAGCAATTGCGAGCAAATTATAAAAATGTGCCTAATAGCCTTATTAGTTCAATTGTTGATGCCAATAGTTTACGTAAAGATTTTATTGCAGATTCAATTATCAAGCGTCAGCCTAAAGTAGTCGGTATTCATCGCTTAATTATGAAAAAGGGCTCTGATAATTTCCGTGCTTCGTCAATACAGGGGATTATGAAACGTATCAAGGCCAAAGGAATAGAAGTGATTGTTTATGAACCAGTATTGCAAGAAAGCTCTTTTTTTAATTCAAAAGTTGTCAATGATTTGAATGAATTTAAACGAACAGCCGATGTGATTGTTGCCAACCGTTTATCTGAAGACCTTCGGGATGTAGAGAGTAAGGTTTATACGCGGGATTTGTTTGGTAGTGATTAAGATTCAACATCTAAATGGTAACCGCTCAGACCCCCTTTGTAAAATGGAAGTTAAGAAGCCTTTTTCTAATAAAACCTCCCCCCTCCCCCTCCTTGATAAGGAGGGGGAGCTGAACGATTACTCTAAATAAGGTGCTATATTGTTGAAATCATGGAAATCAGCTTGCTAAGGGAGATGGAAACAAATAATCATCCAATATTGC
>CAZLLL010000057.1:0-10373 GCA_964560255.1 uncultured Methylomonas sp. | reverse complement strand
GTTCGTGCCTCACCCACAACCTACAAGATCACATTGTAACTAAATCAGAAAGAAATAATTAAATATTTTCTAAGTTAATATCCGCAACCCACCCTAGATACGCTTATTAGAGTTATTATTGTGAATATACATTAATAATCAGTATGTTATGTTTTTTAGTGCACTTCATTTTTTGAAAAAATGGACAAAACTGTATTTCATCTGGTTTTCTAACAAAAAAATATTTTAATCAATTGATTTTAAATAAGTTTTATTTATTGATTCACAAGAACAACTCTATTATATCCACATGGAATATTTTCCACTCTTTATAGATTTAAAAAACCAGCACTGCCTAGTCGTTGGTGCAGGCGAAGTTGCTGCCCGAAAAATTGAACTACTTGCCAAGGCAGGTGCAAATATAACAGTGATTGCGCCCAAGATCAGCAATAGTGTCAAACGATTAACATCAAACCAGATTAATCTGGAAATTATTGAAAGAGATTTCAGTTGTGCTGATATTCAGCAGCAGCGTCTTATCATTTCAGCAACCAATCAAGCCGATATTAATGCCCTAGTTGCCGCGACGGCTAATGACAAAAACATACCGGTGAATGTTGTTGATAATCCTCAGCTATGCAGCTTTATAGTTCCAGCTATTATAGACCGCTCCCCGGTCATTGCTGCAATTTCTTCGGGGGGTGCATCTCCTGTTCTTGCCCGCTTATTACGTGCAAAAATGGAAAGCCTTATTCCACCTGCTTTTGGTCGTATGGCTAAATTAGCTGAAAAATATCGAGCATTAGTCAAACAAAAAATTAACCCACCCGCTCAACGGCGTATTTTTTGGGAAAAAGTTCTACAGGGCTCAATTGCTGAGCTATTTTATTCCGGTAAAGAAATAGAAGCTGAAACACGCTTAAAAAATGCCATACTGAATACGTCTGATGTACAGAATAACACAGGAGAAGTTTATTTAGTCGGTGCTGGCCCTGGTGACCCGGATTTATTGACTTTTCGTGCATTACGCCTGATGCAGCAAGCGGATGTCGTCGTATACGACCGACTGGTTTCTGCTGAAGTTCTTGAACTTGTACGCCGCGATGCAGAAAAAATCTATGTTGGCAAACAGCGCAATCATCATAGTCTGAATCAGGAATCAATTAATGAATTACTGGCGCGCTTAGCAAAGTCAGGGAAGCGTGTTGTACGCTTAAAAGGAGGAGATCCCTTTATCTTTGGTCGCGGCGGCGAAGAAATTGAAACACTGGTAGAAGAAAATATTAACTTTCAGGTTGTGCCCGGTATCACTGCTGCCTCAGGCTGTGCTACTTACGCAGGTATTCCACTGACTCATAGAGACCATGCGCAGTCATGCATTTTTATTACAGGGCATTTAAAAGATAATACAGTTAATTTAAACTGGCAGCAATTAGTCGCACCTAAGCAAACGATTGTCATCTATATGGGGCTGGTCGGGCTGAAAATCATCTGTCAGACCATGATTCAGTACGGAGCTGCACCTGACCTACCCATTGCCTTGATACAACAGGGGACAACGCGTACCCAGCGAGTCATTACCGGAACACTCAGCAATATGTCCCAAAAACTTCATGGAGAAAACATTCACCCACCTACATTGTTTATTATTGGAACAGTCGTTTTATTGCACAATAAATTAAAATGGTTTCAACCAGAAAGCAAAATGTAGAGCGGACTTCAGTCCGCCATGGCTGGATTATAATCATCTTTTGTTATATAGGAATGGGAATCAAATAACTTGTGCATTCTGACTTGTCTTTTTGTTCGCCTTCTGCGTTGCGGAAACAGTTACGTAGCTAGCTATGCGCCTGTTACCGCGCCTTGAAGGCAAACAAAAATACTGCGTCATAATTGCACAACTTATTCAATTCCCATTCCATAGCAAGCAAACTATAGTGGTTAGCAAACAGCAATTCTAAATATGTAGTGAGACGCATTATTATTTGTTAATATAGTATAAAAACAAGGTAACTACTCAGGCTATAATTTATTGAGCTGTAGCGATTTTGGCACTTTATTTTGGCATCCTTCATTGCCCAGTTGACCCTGTGAAGGGTACAAGGAAAAAAATATTTTTTATCTAAAAAAATAGATATATTAATCAAATGATTACAAGAAATAAAATTTTTAATTTTTTTCTTTGCTAGCCTTCATGTGTAAACTACTTTATAGGAAATATGAAGGATGCCTTTATTTTGGATGATAAAGGCAGAAAAATAGGTGTTTTTTAACTGTTCAGCTGCTTTTTATGCCACAAATATCCCTACACAGCCTAGGAAACAATAGCCTGAGTAGTTACGAATATTTACTTATTAATGGACTCCACAAGAGAACCCAAAAGAAAAGTATTCACGATCTGATCACTTAAAACAAAAAATCCCAATAACGTTTCCATTATTGGGATTTTTTGTTTAAAACGTACGATCTACTTACGAACTACGCTTCCTGAGTCTATCTAGTGCTCTTAATTGCATCATTGCAACTGCTAACTGAGCTTGCGCTGTTGCATAATCAATTTTACCAGACTTATCATTTAATGCTTCTTCAGCTTGTGCTTTTGCTTCTAATGCAGCTGCCTCATCAATATCTTTTGCCCTAATGGCAGTATCAGCCAGTACAGTCACTAGATGTGGTTGTACTTCTAATATTCCACCCGAGACAAAAAACTCGTGAGTTTCTTTTTCGTTCACTTTTACTCGAACTTCACCTGGGGTTAATTTAGATATTAATGGCGCATGACGCGGCGATATACCTACTTCACCTAGCTCAGCTGGTGCAAAAACCATTTCTGCAAGTCCTGAGAATATTTCCTTCTCTGCGCTTACAATATCAACATGTACCGACATAGCCATAATGTTACCTATAAATCAACAGATTACATTCCTTTTGCTTTTTCAGCCGCTTCATCTATAGTACCTACCATATAGAAAGCCTGCTCAGGAAGTTCATCATATTCACCATCAATAATGCCTTTAAAGCCCACAATTGTATCTTTTAGGGATACGTATTTACCTGGTGAGCCAGTGAAAACTTCAGCAACAAAGAAAGGCTGTGATAAGAAGCGCTGTACTTTGCGTGCTCTAGTTACAGTCAATTTATCTTCTTCAGATAACTCGTCCATTCCCAGAATCGCAATAATATCACGTAGCTCTTTATAACGTTGCAATATACCCTGTACACCACGAGCCACATCGTAATGCTCTTGACCAATCACTAAAGGATCTAACTGGCGACTACTAGAATCCAATGGATCAATCGCAGGATAAATACCTAGCTCGGCAATTTGACGTGATAATACAACCGTTGCATCCAAATGCGCAAACGTTGTTGCAGGTGATGGATCGGTTAAATCATCCGCTGGTACGTATACCGCCTGGATTGATGTAATTGAACCTGTTTTAGTTGAAGTAATACGTTCTTGCAATACACCCATTTCTTCAGCCAGAGTAGGCTGATAACCTAC
Source organism: uncultured Methylomonas sp. (assembly GCA_964560255.1). Taxonomy (GTDB): domain Bacteria; phylum Pseudomonadota; class Gammaproteobacteria; order Methylococcales; family Methylomonadaceae; genus Methyloprofundus. The sequence goes on along the minus strand of CAZLLL010000057.1, from coordinate 6,889 downwards.
TGCTGATGGCATACGACCCAATAATGCTGATACTTCAGTTCCCGCGAGTGTATAACGATAAATATTATCGACGAAGAATAATACATCATTGCCTTCTTCACGAAAGTATTCTGCCATTGTTAAACCAGTCAAGGCAACACGCAGTCTATTTCCTGGTGGTTCATTCATCTGGCCGTAAACCAGTGATACTTTATCAATAACGTTTGAATCCGTCATTTCGTGGTAGAAGTCATTACCCTCTCGAGTACGTTCTCCTACACCCGCAAATACGGAGTAACCTTTGTGCTCAATCGCAATATTACGGATTAATTCCATCATATTAACGGTCTTGCCCACACCCGCGCCACCGAACAGTCCAACTTTACCTCCTTTAGCAAACGGGCATATCAAATCAATAACTTTAATACCTGTTTCTAAAAGCTCGTTAGCCGGGGCCTGATCTTCATAAGAAGGGGCTTCGCGATGAATAACCCACTTCTCTTTTTCACCAATGGGACCTTTTTCATCAATAGGGTTACCCAGAACGTCCATAATACGTCCTAAGGTTTCTGTTCCTACAGGTACTTTAATGGCCTCACCGGAATTGCTTACTTCCAATCCACGGCTTAAGCCATCGGTTGTGCCCATTGCAATCGCGCGAACCACGCCATCACCAATCTGTTGCTGAACCTCTAGGGTCAGCCCTGCACTGTCTACATTCAGTGCGTCATAAACTTTTGGTAACGCTTCGCGTGGAAATTCCACATCCACAACCGCACCAATAATTTGAACGATTTTACCCGAACTCATTGTGTCGTCCTCTTAAGTATTGTTTTACTTTGCAAGCTTAAACTGCCGCAGCACCCGCTACAATTTCTGAAATTTCCTGAGTAATTGCGGCTTGTCTTGCTTTGTTATAAACAAGTTGCAATTCATCAATAAGATCCCCTGCGTTATCTGAAGCACTTTTCATTGCAACCATTCTGGCTGCTTGCTCACAGGCATTATTTTCAACCAGCCCCTGATAAACGATGGATTCTATATAGCGAGTCAGTAAATTATCCAGAACCTCTTTAGCATCAGGTTCATATAAATAATCCCAGTGCCCTTTTAAGTCATCATTTTCTAACTCAGTTGCTACCACAGGAAGTAATTGACTAACGGTTGGCTCTTGCGTCATGGTGTTAACAAACTCGTTGTACATAACATAAAGTTCGTCAATCGTGCCAGAATGATAAGCATCCAGCATCACTTTTATGACACCTATGACATCGTTTAAATGAGGTGTATCCCCTAATTTAGCTGCCTGTCCAACAAGATTTGTATCTAGGCGACTAAAAAAACTTGCACTCTTGCCACCAATCGTACAAATATCTACTTCAATATCATCGCCATCCCATTCAGTCAACTGCTTTAATGTTTTTCTGAATAAATTTGAATTCAGACCACCACATAAGCCTCTGTCAGAACTGACTATAACAACACCTATCCGCTTTACTTCACGCTTAACCAGAAAAGGATGTTTGTACTCTGGATTTGCATGAGCCAGATGTTTAATAATCTGGCTAATCTTTTTTGAGTAGGGGCGTGTCGCCTCCATTCTTTCTTTTGTCTTACGCATTTTACTTGCAGCAACCATTTCCATTGCTCGCGTGATCTTCTGAGTATTTTTAATACTTGAGATCTGGGTACGTATTTCTTTACCAACAGCCATTTGCGGCCCCTTTTACCAGCTACTTGTTTTAATGAAACTTTCAATTGCAGACTGTATGCCCTGCTTTATTTCATCATTAAAATCGCCTTTCTCATTAATTTTCGCCATTAAGTCAGATTGCTCAGAACCCATGTACGACTGAAGTGCATCCTCAAAATCACGCACCTTATTGACTTCTAGGTCATCAAGAAAGCCTTCATTTGCTGCATAGAGTGAAACGGCCATTTGTGCCACAGACATCGGTGAATACTGATCCTGTTTCATCAATTCAGTAACACGCTGTCCACGTTCAATTTGCTTACGCGTACTCTCATCCAAATCAGATGCAAATTGAGCAAAAGCGGCTAATTCACGATACTGAGCTAAGTCAAGACGAATACCACCACCAAGTTTCTTGATGATTTTCGTTTGTGCTGCGCCACCAACCCGAGAAACTGACAGACCCGCATTGACCGCCGGACGAATACCTGAGTTAAATAAATCTGACTCCAGGAATATTTGTCCATCTGTAATTGAAATAACGTTAGTCGGTACGAATGCCGAAACATCGCCTCCTTGCGTTTCAATAATCGGTAATGCTGTTAATGATCCTGTCTTGCCTTTTACTTTACCATCGGTCAACTTTTCTATCTCTGCCGCATTAATGCGCGAGGCTCTTTCTAATAAGCGTGAGTGTATGTAGAAAACATCGCCAGGGTAGGCTTCACGACCTGGTGGGCGGCGTAATAATAATGACATTTGACGATAAGCCCAGGCTTGTTTAGTCAAATCATCATAGATAATGAGTGCATCTTCACCTTTATCTCTAAAGAACTCACCCATTGAACAACCTGTATAAGGTGCAATGAATTGTAGTGCAGCAGACTCAGAAGCCGAAGCCACAACGATAATGGTATGATCCATTGCGCCATGCTCTTCAAGCTTACGTGCTACGTTAGCGATTGATGAACGTTTTTGACCAATGGCTACATAGATACATTTAATACCTGTGCCTTTCTGGTTAATGATCGCATCAATGGCAATCGCCGTTTTACCTGTCTGGCGGTCACCAATAATTAACTCACGCTGACCACGACCAACCGGAATCATTGAATCAATTGATTTCAAGCCTAATTGTACTGGCTGATCAACAGATTGTCTGGCAATAACACCTGGTGCAATTTTCTCAACAGGTGAAAATTGATTCGTATCAATTTCACCTTTACCATCGATTGGCTTACCTAACGCATCTACAACACGTCCTAGTAAGGCTTCACCAACAGGTACTTCTAAGATTTTACCCGTACATTTAACAGTATCACCTTCAGTGATATGTTGGTATGCACCCAGCATAACCACACCCACGGAATCTCTTTCAAGGTTCAAGGCCATGCCGTAAGAATCGCCAGGGAATTCAAGCATTTCACCCTGCATGACCTCAGACAATCCATGAACTCTTACAATACCGTCAGTCACACTGACTACGGTACCTTCTGTATGTGCTTCGACATTGACGTCGAAATTTTCGATCCGTTTCTTAATCAGATCACTTATTTCAGATGGATTTAATTGCATATTTTTTCTCAGTCTAAGCTGTTAGATCCTTTTAGCTAGTTGTTGAAGTTGACCACTGATAGAGCCGTCAATCACAGTGTCGCCTGCTTTTACTAAAAAGCCACCAATCAAGCTTTTATCAACACTCGCGCTGATATTTACTATCTTATTAAGCTTCTTTTTTAGTGATGTCGCAAAGCTTTTTTCTTCTGCTTTGGTTAAAGCAAAAGCCGTTATAACATCAACATCGACATAACCTTCATCTTCAGCTTTATAATTCTCGAATAATTCCGCAATTTGTGGTGCTAGTGTTAATCTTCCATTTTCTATTAATAGTTTTAGAAAATTATTAGCTTCCCCCGTGACTTGATCCTGACAAATATCCAGCAATAATTGCGTTAATTCATCCTGACCCACTCTCGGGTTATGCACAATTGCAGCCAAGCTCTTATCCTGTATGATCGCAGATAAAAAAACTAAAGTATCAGACCATTCCTGAGAATTGTTAGTTTCCTTTGCTCTTTTAAATACGGCCTCAGCATACGGTCTTGCCAAAGTTGATAGTTCACTCATTATGCTTGACCTAATTGCTCAGATACTTTGCTGATAAGCTCTTTGTGCTTAGCTTTGTCAATTTCCTGTTGTAAAATCTGCTCTGCTGCTTTTAGTGCAAGTGCAGAAACTTCTTTACGCATTTGCTCTTGTGCTTTATGCATTTCCTGAGCAATCTGCGCCTGAGCCGCTTCAATCATCCGTTCACCCTCTGTCTTAGCGGTGCCCTTTGATTCTTCAACGATTTCATTCGCACGTTTTTGCGCAAGATTGATAATATCAGCTGATTGTTGTTTCGCTTCTTTTAAAACGTCAGCAACTTTTGTCGCTGCCAGTTCCATATCTTCCTGGCCTTTTTCGGCCGCTGCCAATCCTTCAGCAATTTTAGATTTACGTTCTTCAATAGCACCAATTAGTGGTGGCCAAATATACTTCATGGTAAACCATACCAGAAGTGTAAAAGTAATCATTTGACCGATTAGTGTAGCATTAATACTCACTAGCCTTCCTCACGTTGCGGTTAAAATAACTGACGAGTGCCTTATCCTGCAACCGCTTCAACAGCCGACAGGAATGGGTTAGCGAATGTAAAGAATAACGCCATACCAACACCAATCATAGTTACCGCATCTAATAGACCCGCAACAACGAACATTTTAACCTGTAACATAGGTACCATTTCTGGCTGGCGTGCTGCGCCTTCAAGAAACTTACCGCCTAATAGGCCAAAGCCTATCGCTGTCCCCATCGCACCCATACCTAAAACCAGACCCACCGCAATAGCAGTCATACCTTGTACATCAGCAATCAACGCTGCAAGTTCCATAATACCTCCAAAAGTATTGTTATAAAGTTTAAAAAATTAATGATCTTCGTGCGCCATGCTTAAATATACGATAGTTAATACCATAAAGATAAACGCTTGAAGTGTAATAATCAGAATATGAAAGATAGCCCACGGAAAGCTTAACAGAGGCTGTATATACCAAGGTAGCAAAGCGATCAGAATAAAGATCAATTCACCGGCATATAAGTTACCGAAAAGTCGCAAGGCCAGTGAAATAGGCTTGGCAATTTCTTCAACCAGCTTTAATAGCAAGTTAAATGGCATCATCCATGGGCCAAAAGGTGTACAGGTGAGTTCCTTGGCAAAACCAAAGACACCTTTAATTTTAATGCTATAAAAGATAATTAAGATAAAGACACTGATTGAAAGCGCAAAGGTTGCATTTAAATCAGTACTGGGAACAACGCGCATATATTCCATGCCCATCATGCCTGCAACGGCAGGCAGAAGATCGACGGGGAATAAATCCATAAAGTTCCACATAAACACCCAGATGAAAATCGTTAATCCCAGCGGCGCAATTAATGCACTTTTACCATGAAAAGTATCCTTAACCTGCGTATCTACAAACTCAATCAGCATTTCAACTAAAGCCTGGCCTGTTCCTGGTACACCCGTTGTCGCTTTTTCAGCCGCTGTTTTAAAGATCCATATAAACAAACCACCTAACACTGCAGAGAAAAACAAGGTATCTAAATGTAATGTCCAAAATCCTTCACCTACTGATAACGGTGTGAGATGGTGAACAATATATCCTGTTGCGCCTTCCGCCGCGTGTGCTTCAGTAGCCATTTTTCCTCGCTTTCTTTAAATTAATATTTACGTATAAATAACGCAAACCAAAAAACTGTTAGTGCTGCTATATAGGCCGTTAATACAGCCATAAAATTTATCCTGGGGTCTTGTAAAATCAGGGCAAATAGTATTGCTGTGAGTATCAGCTTTCCTGACTCACCTGCATAAAATGAGCGCACTATTTTCCTTGCGTCTTGCCCTTTATGCTGATTGATTTTTCGCGCAAAATACCAATTTGGAATTAATGCGACTATGCCGCCGTAAAAGGCTGATTTTGCATTTATGCTGTTACTCAGAAAGAAAAAACCTGCACTAACAAGCAATACAATGAGAATTTGCCCAACAAGAATCTTATTAACAACTGAGACGTTATGTAATTTTCTCACATAGAACCCGATAAAATAATAGAGGAATTATAACCATCAGAGCGCATTTAAGCAAGAAGGGATTTCCATCAAACGTGGACTCTCGGAAAAATGCCTCACACTTTTTTCAATAACAGTGTAATTGACAGAAGTGCAATAGCTTTAGGGAGCTGGAAATAAATAATCGTCCAATATTGGGCAGGATTTTTGTTCGTATTCAAGGCGTAGTAACAGGCGCATAGCTGGCTACGTAACTGTTGCTACAACGCAGAAGACGGACAAAAAGACTAGCAATATTGGATGATTATTTGTTTCCAGCTCCCTTAGCTATTGCTATCACTATCACTTAAAGAAAGTTAAAGTTTTTACTTCTTTAAATTTAAAGTAGAAACTAATTTTTCTTATGTCTCACGCAGTCACAGTGGTGGATTTTTTGGTGGTGACTTCCATTAGCTGTTAATGCAGATTACTACCAAGAAAAGCCCGTTGACGCAATAATTATTTTAATATTAACAATATCTTCGCCAATTTTGGTTTGTGCCAAAATATCAATTTTAGACCAATATAAATCAATAGCTTACATGCTGATGAATTTGACAAAATGAGAATATTTTCACTTTGGCGAAGGTATTGATTAAACAATGAGTTATATATTTACCGTATTATGCACAGTCAATAGTAGTCACTACCCGTTTTCTCTATGATCTCAGTAATAACTTAAAAACCTTTAAATCGAAAAATCGCTATATTACATTGATTTTAAATGTAAATATGGCTTTTTATTCTGATGCTAGCTAGATATCCCCTTGAAAATTATTGATAAACCTTGTCTAAAAACGCACTAATAATGGCTCGTAGGCATATAAGGCACTCAGATGATGGAGCAAGGCATGCTTTCCTTGCTGTTGCCAAAGCTCAGTCAGTTTACTTTGAACAAGTCTATACCGTTGCGTGATTTCTAGCTCATTTTGAGTTTCTTTTTTAAAAGCATTTATTTGCTCTAACCACATTTGACTCGCTCCCATGATAAAGTAAGGCCAGAAGCGGCGAATTTTTTCTGGCCAAACTGGGTCGCTGGTATCCGCTATTTTTGTTTGACGACTA
>CAZLLL010000056.1:0-10419 GCA_964560255.1 uncultured Methylomonas sp. | reverse complement strand
GTTAAAAAGGTAATAAAAACATTAAAGATTCGGATAAAAAACGCTTCTACCAATAACGATACAGTTAATAAGACACTTGAGCATATTGATCACTTAGTTTATGAGTGGGCTTCTGAAGTTAAACGTTGTAATGAAGAAAGCTTAAATTTACGCTATAACCCAAAAGATAAGTCGGCTGAAGCGTTATTAATTCCCTATGAAGATCAAATAAAAGCAAGGGGTTTATGGAAGACTTTGAATTCAATGAGAAATGTTGAAAATACAGGGCTATTTAAGATTGTTAAGGGGGTTAAACTATGAAAAAAAATGATCAATATACCCCGGTTAGATTTTCACACCTAACAGCATACGCTGGCGTTGGATCAATCGTGAGAGATAATAATGATTTTATAATGGCAGTGTCTGATATTCGCTATTGGATAGATAAAAATGGTAATCAGATTTCAGAGTCCCTCCGTTTTGTTGATCGTGTTAAGAAACATTTGAAGGTTACAAAAAACTTACATTTACCACCTACTGCCCAAGTGAATAAGGATCGCATTGTTGGCCATCCACTACCCGCAGTCATCTTTCCAAGTTATGCAAAGTGTAAGTACTGTAATCGTTTACATCATAAGCCATGGTACGGTGTAGATAAAGGAATCTCTAAAGATTTGCTTTGTGATAATTGCAGCAAACGGGGTTTAGAACAGGTGACGTGGTGTGCAGTTAGCAGTGCGGGTGATTTAAGAGATGTACCATGGCACTTTATTTGTCATAAAAAATCAGAAAAAAAATGTGAACCAGATTATAGTTCTGCTTATCTTGAAATTATCTCCGGTGAAAGAGGTAAAAAAATTATTCGTTGTACCAGATGTACATCAAGTAACAATTTCGAAAGATCTGGTACTGAATTTAAAGGGAATTTTCAGCCTTGGGTAACATGGGTAAAAGAGCCTGAGAAGGATGTTAAGCCCAAATTGTATACTGTGATGGAGATAAATGACCCGCGGGTTTATAGTGCTAATAAAAAAAGTGCAATTGTAATACCCCCAGAATCAAATGTAGACAAAAATTCAATTGTCTATAAATTAACTTGCAACTCTGTGTTACTCAATAATATTCAAAAAGAATCTCGACAGTTGAAGAGAAAAAAAATGCTCATCGTTGCTGCCCATGATTACCGATGCACTGTTGATGATGTAAAAAATGCAATAGATGAAATAGAGAGTGGTCAGTCAGAACTCGATAATATCACTCCTGGTGAGATGTATAGTGATGAATTTAAAGCCTTGATGAAAAAGGAAGATGTTAAAGAGGGAGTTGATTTTGTTACGAAGCATAAAACTGAGGCTTGGCATAATTATTTGGAAAATATCTCCGTAAAAGGTGACTTGAAAAAGGTTTCTCGCATTGTTGAGGATATTGTAGCTGTTAATCGCTTGAGGGTGATTGAAGTGTTTAATGGTTTCTCTCGCAAGGCAAGTGATAGTGATAAACATGACGAGATAATCGTACCTCCTGACATCACCGGGGAATTAGATTGGTTACCTGCGATAGAGCTTTTTGGCGAAGGTATTTTTTTTACTGTTAATCACGAGCTTTTAAATGAATGGGAAGGCTTGCATGAGGTTCGCTTGAGAGCTGATGAAGTGAACACACGATATGAAAATTCAACGCAAGGTTCATTTGAAAACTTACTAGTGGTAAGCCCTCGATTTATTTTATTGCACACCTTATCTCACCTTGTTATTCGTGAATTAGAAATATCGGCAGGATATCCTGCGGCTTCTCTAAAGGAAAGAATATACAGTTCTCAGAGCAAAAATATGGCGGGAATTCTAATATATACCGCCGTACCCGATGTTGCTGGCTCATTAGGTGGCATCGTTGAAGCAGCAGAACCTAAAAATTTCCTAAAATTACTTGAGGGCGCTTTCAAGCATGCGCAGTGGTGCTCGTTAGACCCCGTTTGTACAGAGCATGAAGGCCAAGGCGCAAGCTGGCTTAATAGAGCCGCTTGCCATGCATGTTCTCTTATTCCTGAAACCAGTTGTGAATATGGCAATGTGTTTTTGGACCGTGTTTTTATTAAAGGTAATGAGCGTTTAAATATTCCTTCATTACTCGATATCAAAGGAAAAGGCTAATGGCAAAGCGAATATACTCACTTCCACGATTAGATCAGATGACCAAAGATCAGCGCAAAGTATTACGTTTAAAAAAAGAAGGTCAATACTTAATTGTGGGCTCGCCAGGCACGGGGAAATCTGTAGTTGCATTGCTAAGAGCAAGGGAGTATGTAAATGATGAGAATAATTTGTTTTTAACATTTAATCATGTGCTTAGTCATGCCACCCAGCAATTATTTGAGGGTGAGCTTAATTGTCAAACGGCAATGTCTTGGTTTTATAAGCTTCAATGGGAATTGATGGGTGGGTTACCTAATACCTTTGATAGGGATAAAATGCCAGAAAGAGAGCCTCATAAGCCAGACTATGAACAGGTGGTCTCAAGATTTAAGCCTTTAAACGTAAATTATAGTCAGTATCAGATAATTATTGATGAAGGGCAAGATTTACCGCCGGGATGGTATGATTCTTTAACGGAGCTAGGTTTTGAAAATTTTTTTGTTGTTGCTGATCAAAATCAGCAGATCACTGAGGAGCACTCATCACGTACTGAGCTTTTAGAGGTATTAGGTCTGGAGAATAAAGAAGTGGTTGAATTGAAGGAAAATTGGCGTAATACATCATCTATTGCGATATTTGCCAATTGCTTTTATACCGATAAAACGAGTCCTAATCCCCTGATTCCTAATAGAGTATCTACTGATATTCCTATGCAATTTGAATATACAAATATAGATCAAATTTATGACATGATACTGAGTGAATATGACCGTGATCCAAGCAAGTTGATAGGTCTTATTGTGCCGACAGAAAATAAGCGTGAATGGTATGCAAAAAAATTGGGGAATGACCACGTTAAAAGGAGCAACTCCAAGCCTTTAATTACGACTTATTTTGCAAACCAAAAAAGTGAAGTGGATATCGATTTTGCCTATGGTGGTATAGTTGTTCTAAATGATAAATCAGTAAAAGGAATAGAGTTTGATACTGTTTTTATCATTATTGATGAATTTAAAATGATTAATAATGATATAGAAAGTTTAAAAAAACGCTTTTATGTTATGTCGTCTAGAGCAAGAGAGCGATTGTTTTTATTTAAAAGCGCCAAACTTACAAGTGTAATAGAAGAGATTCTACCTAAACCTGATGAAGTTTATCAGTTTAATGAAGAGGGGGGTTCTATTATTGAAAAAACAGGAGAAGAGATACTCAAGAGGCGAAAAATATGAGTAAACAACAATGGTTTTTACCTACGAATACTGAAAATTTGGCGATTTTTTTATCTAGTGGCTTAATAACTTGCTCCAGAGGGTTTAATAACGAATCTTATCTTAAGGATGTTATGGCAGATAATCCCTCTGGCTATATACCCTTTTTTTCAAAAGATAATCTAAAAGATGCAATAGATAAAGCCCTCGTAGAGGATGAAAATCTAGTTTGTTGCATTATTGAGTTAGACCTATCTCAAATGTTAGCGATCAATATATATGCTGAAGTTGATTGCTCTTCAGGAGAAGAGGGCAATTCTTATTACCTTACTCTAAGTAAATCTGATGTGGAGGTGGGTGAACAACATAAAAAGATTCAAGTACCTGCTCCATTGCCTATTCAATGTATCAAGAAAATTATATTCAAAAGTACACTCATAAAAAACGAAATTATTAAATCAGTAGAAGAGTTTGGTGTTTATCCAGGTAAGTTTTTCTCATCAAATGCTAGCCTATTTAAAGCCGGAAAAGATACTACTAGACAAATATTCAAAGAGCCTAACAGTGATAGCGAAGGATTAAGCGCCCCTCCTGAAAATAATATTAATTACGATAAAATTTTTTCGCTTGGTGGAATGCTTGTTTTAATGTTTTATCAAACTAAAAATGGAAGGAAGTCTGTTAGCTATTTTAAAGATGTTTGCAATTTAAGCGAATTAACAGCACATGACCATAAAGAACTTGAATTGATTAATAATTATTTTAATGACTTGAATATAGAGGATGAAGAGTATGGTCAGTTATATTTTGATCTATTGAGTATTTTATCTCAAGACAAAGGTAGTATTAGTGAAATTAAGTATGAAATTCTTAGTTATTTAGATTTAGCTGAAAATTTCATTGAACTACAAACATTTGTAAAGCAAACAGCCAAAATATTACGCTCTATTGAGGAAAGAAACTTAGGCAAGTCGCCGGAAGAATATTTCACTAAGTTAATGGCAACATATAATTCTACCAAAGAAAATAAAAAAATATTTATGCTCTTAGTTATGTATTTTTTTCGTGACAAGACCGAGACAATGCTAAGGTTTTATCATAAAGATTTCCAAGAAATTGATTATGTTTTGTTTTCAATGTTTTTTGGCGTGGGGTGTCGATATATTGGTTTACCTAGTCATGTAAAAAATATTAAAGGACTAAATTTTTATGTTTCGAATCGTATGGCTGAGTTTCATCATAAAGTATCCGGTAATAGTGATCTGCTCTTTAAAAAAGTTGCACCTCCAAAGTTTATTATAAGTGATTTAATTAAAGAAAAATCTAATAGTGAACGAGATGCGTTTGTAGATTGGTTTTCTGTGTTTTTTGGTTTAGAGCCTGAAAAATTTCAATCATGGGAGTGCAAGGGAAAAGAGTTTAGTTGCGATTCCAATACGACTTTAATATTCGAAGAAGAGCCCATAATCTCTACCATGCTCAATGATAATGACATTACCCAATATTATTTTAATTCAGGGGATGAAATAAAAAGTAATATAGAAAATGAAGAGAGTTTTGTTAATCTAATAAAGCATGCCTTTGAAAAAATTAAACATTGGCAACTTAAGAGCAAAGGATTTAGTAGTACTTCTAATTTGACACTAAAGTACAAAGAAAAACCTAAGCTGATATCTCTGATTGATATAGATGAAATTGAACAGCAACTAGTTGTTGCCACTATAGGTAATGATAAAGATTTGTTTGATTATAATGAAGTTTTCACTCAGTATGAGAAGCTTGTAAAATGAAGTTGATACCTGATAGACCTTTTGATACGAATAGTTATGCTGAAAGAAAAGTTTTTGATGTTCTTCGAGAGTGCTTTATTGACGAAAACACATTTGTAGCCTTTCATTCTTTCAATTTGACTGCACATGAGAAAAAACGTGTTGGTGAGGCTGATTTTCTCATCTTATGTAAATACGGCATCTTTGTTTTGGAGGTTAAAGGAGGTAAAATTTCGCACGAAAGTGGTCGCTGGTTTACAGAAAATTCAGGCGGTAAATTTCCTATTGCAGACCCATTTAAACAAGCAAATGGAGCAATGTTTGCTATTGAAACAAAAATAAAAAGTAACGCTAGGTTTTCTTCCTTAAAGCTACCGATAGGTTATGGTGTTGTTTTTCCTGATAGTGTCTGGGGGCAGCAGGGGGCAGAGTGGGATAGAGCGACGATCTGTGATGCTAAAAACGTAAGAAATTTAGAACGCTGGTCAAAAGGCTTGTTTAAATATTGGAATAATAAGCCTAATAATAATTTTGTTCTTGGGTCTGATATTATAAAAGAGCTGAAAGTTTTTTTGCGCCCTGATTTTGAGTTGGTTGAGCTGCTCTATGACAAAATGTTAGTTACTGAAGAGCAGTCGATTAAACTGACAGAGGATCAGTACCTGTATGTCGATATCGCAATGGAAAATAAACGGGTATTGTGTTCAGGTGGAGCTGGAACCGGTAAGACATTTTTAGCAGCTGAACTTGCAAGGCGAAAAGGGGTTAACGGTAAGGAAGTTTTATTTGTCTGTAAGTCACCTTGGCTAAAGAACTATTTATCAACTCGTATTGTGAATGATAATGTAACGATTGTAACAATAAATGGTGTTTTGCATGCAATGCGCAGAGCAGGGTTGGAGGCATTCGATGTGCTTATTGTGGATGAAGGACAGGATCTTTTTAATTTTGAAGATATTGAAATATTAGAAAATAGTCTAACCGGTGGTTTGGAGAATGGTGAGTGGTATATTTTCCATGATGTAAACAATCAATCTGATTTGTTATCAGAATCTAACCTTGAGGTTTTAGAGTATCTTAAGAGCCTGAATAATCCGGCTAAAGTTCCGTTAAGAACTAATTGCAGGAATACCCACCATATACTTACCAAGGTTCAAGAGAGCTTGTGTCTCGATATGGGAAATAATGGCACTGGAGAAGGCCCAGAAGTTTTCGAGGTAACTTTGCCCAGAAAACAGTTAATAAACTCATTGACTAATAAAATTAATGAACTCTTGAAGCATGACGTCTCTCCTGGGGCGATCACGATTTTGTCGGCTCTTCCTTTTAATGAATCCGTGGTTTTATCTTTATCTTCTAAAATTAGTACTTCAATACTAAAGTTAGATGATTATAGTGTACGTAGTTTTCCAGTTGGTAGTATCACTTTTTCAGAAATAAAAAATTTCAAGGGATTGGAAAATGAAGTTATTTTACTTGTAGATTTACCTTCACCCTCTTCGTTGAGCAGCGCAGATAATAAAACTTTACACTATGTAGGAATGAGCAGGGCGAGAGGGCTTTTGTGTGTCTTTTGGGATTCAGTTGATGATGCAGACAAAAATGCCTTATAATTAATCAATAAATCAGACCTGTTACACTAGTACCTCACCCTGCAAATAATCAATAAAAAACATCCCAATCCAACTGATATTCTGGTAACCTTACTATAACCTATATTAATCTGCTATTAGCCTCACCACAGGAAGCCATGAGAAAGCCAAAATTTTCAGTCACGTTAGAAGATAATGAACGCGAAGAGCTTGAAAAAATCACGCGTCAACACACGGAAAAATCAAGCACGGTATTACGCGCGAAGATTATTTTATTGGCCAGTACAGATATGAAATACCAAGATATTGCACAAAAACTTGATGTACTGAATAATGGCATTACTAACTGGACTGCTCGCTGGCATGAACTAGCTGACAAGCCTGTCTGGGAGAGACTTCAAGACCTGCCGCGCCTAGGTGCTCCTGATACATTTACTCCCGAACAGCTCTGTCAAAGAATTGCACTTTCCTGTGAAAAGCCCAAGGATTATGATCGCCCAATCACTCACTGAACACATAAAGAGTTGGCAGAAGGAGTAATAAATCATAGCCTGAGTAGTTACAAAAAAATAGACAATAGACCCGCTCAATGTAAGTTTGAAGGCTATTTTTTACTAAATAATAACCTTCATTCTTGCCCTGTTCTTCACGGTAAAAAAATATTAGCTGTTGTTCACTCTTCGCGGACTAAAGCCCGCTCTACATAAAGGCTCAATTGAATACTTACACCTCATTACCTGATTGGGCATGCGCATATGGCGGTGCTCAAAGCCAAGGTATTATTCGAAAAACCCCCGATGATTTTATTGTCAATGAAATTCAATCTTTTGAATTGTCGGGGACAGGAGAGCATACTTTTTTACAGATTGAAAAATGCTCAGAAAATACTGATTATGTTGCCAGGTACCTGGCGCGATTTGCAGGAGTTAGACAGCGAGATGTCAGTTATGCTGGTCTAAAAGATCGTCATGCGCGCACTACACAATGGTTTAGTATCTGGTTGCCGGGTAAACCTGATCCAGACTGGCAGGGGCTCAACTGTGAAACTATCAAAGTACTACAGTCCACAAGGCATAGTAAAAAACTTAAAAGGGGATCTTTAGCAGGTAATCAATTTACCATCCGAGTGCATAATTGGTCGGGGGATAAAGCAATGATAGGACAGCAATTGCAAGCCATAAAGGGACAAGGTGTGCCAAATTATTTTGGCGAACAGCGGTTTGGGCGAGAAGGGGGAAATATAGCACAGGCTCTGTCTCTATTTTCCGGAAAAAAAGTATCTCGAAACCAGCGTAGCCTCTATTTATCAGCTGCTCGATCTTATTTATTTAATCATATACTCAGTGCTAGAGTTGCTAAAAATACATGGAATCGAGCATTGGCAGGTGATGTACTGATGTTTGATCAGTCGCACAGTTTTTTTAAGGCTGAAGTTCTGGACGAGTCCATTGTACAAAGAATTGAGCAATTAGATTTACATCCTACCGCCGCATTATGGGGCAAGGGGGAGTTGCAAGTCTCTGCCGAAGCGGCTTTAATAGAGCAACAAGTGATTAAGCAATATGATGATTTAGCCCAAGGCTTGTGTACCTTCGGTATGCAGCAAGACAGAAGGGCTCTACGTAGCCATATACAAAAATTGCAATGGCAGTTTATAGATGAAACCTGTCTGGAATTAAAATTTATTTTAAATGCAGGATGTTATGCAACAGCTTTGTTAAGGGAAATAGTTCGGGTGGTATAATTACCTGGCTAAATTTGAAAGGCCAATTTCTTTTTTTCAATCAACTCTGAGGCTACCAGCTTAAGACGGGACAAGCCATCATTTGTAGGGTGGGCAATATTTTCTGCCCACCGAGGTTCAACTTGATGGTGGGCAAAAAAAACTGCCCACCCTACTTATTTTGTAAAGGAGTTGTCCCGTCTTAAGTTGGTAGCCAACTCTGGCTCTATCCATTTTCTCTTGAGCTCAACAGGATTCGTTAACTTTTTTTTAAGCCAGTCTAATTCAACCTTTAGCCGACCTATTTCTTCATAAAGAGGCGAGGTCAGGGCGGCTTCGTCAACTGCTTTAGCGCGTCCTAATTCGAATAACTGCACTGCGCCCATCGACTAAACACTTCTAATCTGGCCTGAAGAGATTTTATGTGCGAAAATTAGCTCTGCTGCTGTTTTATCGCCTTTATAGGCTTCTAAGGCAACCTTCGCCTTAAATCTTGCCTATGTATTTTTCGTTTTGTACTCATAGTAATATCCCCTATAATTAACCTATATTTTGAGCTAAATCGCTTCTTAAGTGTTGGTCTAAATATTGGTGGTGACTTCTATTAGCTGTTAATGCAGATTACTACCAAGAAAATCCCGTTGACGCAATAATTATTATAATATTAAACAATGAGTTATATATTTACTGTATTATGCACAGTCAATAGTCGTCACTACCTAAATATTGGGTATCACTATAAATTTATCTGAGGCATCTTCCAATAAGGCTCTATCCTTTTCCTGGAAGCATACCGACTGTTCCTGGCTTAATACGTTTGCATTGTACGGTCACATCTTTCAAGTAACATTTTTGTAAGCTGTTATCTATGCACTCGTTACAAGTTACTTTACCATTATTTGTGATTGCTTCAAGCCCCCAGCCGTAACCTTGTGTTTGACAAAACTTTTTTGAATAGCGTTTTATTTTATAGGGCTTTCTAGCAGTTTCTTCTGCTTTGGATGGTGTTTCGCATTTAGCAGAAGGTACGGTATTTGCCATCAAGTCTTTGTAGATATATTCTGTCGAAAATGAGGAGTTAGAAAAAGATAATGCTAAAAATGCACCAAGTAAATTAAGTTTCATAAGTTTTCTCCGTTTTTATTATTTTTATGGATGATATTTTTTTCAACAATTACTCGTAGTCTTCTTTTATAACGCGAATATCCATGAGGCTACGTTCTTCCACCAATAGTTCTTTAATGGGGGCAAACTTATCATTCTCATTACTTTTAACAGCAAGGAGCACGGCAATCAAAAGAGAGGCTATTATTACAATGTATAAGATGAAATAGTCTTTATTTTTAGTGTCTTCAGTCATGAATTTACCTTTATAATTATTTTGTTGTTGTAATTGGTTGATATACTGAGTAGTGCCTGAACGAAAAGCCTATTTATATTATTATCTGGTGAGTCAGAAATTCTCGTAACTATTTGAATATACTGGTATTAAAAATTATTTAAAATTGAGAGGTGGTTTACTAATTACTAGTTATTTCAATTGCTTAGAATGGGTATCTCTATTCAAAACTACAAATTCTCTGAGAGCTTTTGACTCTCAAGTCATTATTCGCTGTGTTAAGAAGTTAATAGAAAACGAAGATTTTGAAAAAATAATAATTTGACATATTAGGCCTCTCATTTTTTCTAGAGCCTCAGTATAACGTAAAAATATTTAAATCGAAAAAATTCTATATTACGTTAATCTTAAATATAAATGGCTCTTTTCCCTTTGGTGTGCTCAATAAAAATAATATAAAACAATGCATTGCATTGAATTTTCTTGATTATGTTTTCTAAAAAAATAACCATTAATTTTGCTATTATCATCAACAATACCGGTATTGTTGTGATTTTTTTTTGCGACGAAAACCTGTTACAGTTTACGTTAGTGATGACTATTGAGGCTACCAACTTAATATGGGACAACTCCTTTACAAAATAAGTAGGGTGGGCAGTTTTTTTTGCCCACCATCA
>CAZLLL010000055.1:0-10486 GCA_964560255.1 uncultured Methylomonas sp. | reverse complement strand
GAAGGCAAACAAAAATACTGCGTCATAATTGCACCACTTATTCAATTCCCATTCCAAAGCGACAGCGTGCCCACCAAGCTATACCCGATAGGCTAATGCTTGTGCTTTAATAAAGGTGGAAACGAAAATACTTATATTTTCAGTCTACCCTTATCATTTTGATAGTTTATGGAGTACCAGAAAGTTAAGTAAGGCTACTTTAATTGCTAAATATTTTAGACTAGCGTATAAAGAATACATATAGGGCTCTTAAGGTATAGAGATAAGCTTGGATAGAATTAATATCTGTTGCAAGCCGTGGCATCAACCCATCTTTGAATACAACTTTCAAAATATCCCGTTTTTAAACTGATAACCAGGCTGTATATCTCCCCCATTATCTCACCTGATAAAGAAAGCCCATGTAACTCCCTAAATAAACTAACAGTCTTAAACTAGGAGAATACCATGCATGTATCATACGATGAAGCTCAGCGAGTTATTGAGGCCGCTATAAAAAAAGCTGAGGAAACAAATACCCAGATGTGTATTGCAGTCGTCGATTCCGGGGCTAGCCTGAAAACTTTTGCCAGGATGGATAATGCTTGGGTAGGCAGTATTGATATTGCTATTAAGAAAGCAGAAACTGCCTGTTACTTTGGAATGCCGACAGGTGAAATTGGTAAACTTTCTCAGCCGGCCGGCCCCCTGTTTGGTATAGAGCACTCGAATGGAGGCCTTATTACCTTTCCCGGCGGGCTTCCTATCGTCAACAAAGAAGGCATTCTGATCGGAGCAATAGGCGTAAGTGGCAGTTCTGTTGAAAACGATCACCTTGTGGCAAAGGCAGGCGTAGAAGTAGTTGGATTATCTGATCTACCAGAGCACCCATGGCGCATGTAACATTTTTACCATTACAATAATGGCTACTGTTTTTAAAACGGGACATGCTTAATATCTGTAGACTATTCGTTTAAATGCCTAGGCTATGGGTGAGGGACGAACCCCAACAAAATACTGAGCTTAGGAATGGGAATTAAATAAGTTGTGCAATTATGGCGCAGTATTTTTGTTTGCCTTCAAGGCGCGGTAACAGGCGCATAGCTAGCTACGTAACTGTTGCCGCAACGCCGAAGGCGAGCAAAAAGACAAGTCAGTTGCTCAAGCTATTTCATAGCACGTTCCTAACATAGCCCCCCCCTCTATAATTCCCATATAACATTTATTTATTTAATTTTACTCTGACCCAATTATCCCAGTTAGTAAATTATTTTGCAATAAAAGTAAATATATAATACAATAATCGGTTTTTTACAGGGTGTAGAAGCCCTCCTTGCCTTACTATCAACATAATGACAGAAGGCTTATAACCGAAAGGAAAATTATGCGACATTATGAAATTGTCTTTTTAGTTCATCCTGATCAAAGCTCTCAGGTGCCAGCGATGATTGATCGTTATCGTGCATTGATTGAAGGCGCATCAGGCACTATTCATCGCTTAGAAGACTGGGGACGTAGACATCTTGCCTATCCCATTAAAAAACTGCAAAAAGCACATTATGTATTGATGAATGTTGAGTGTGATCAGGCAACTCTTGAAGAACTGGAAAGTAGTTTCCGCTTTAACGATGCTGTACTGCGAAATATGACATTGCTCATGAGAGGGGCTGTGAGTGGCGCATCTGTGATTGCAGTTGAAGAAGCGAAAACAACTGAGAAGCCATCAACAACACCAGAAGCAAAGACGGCGACAGAGAAGCCAGCAACTGAAAAAAATGTTGCTGTTGAAGAGAAAGCAGCAACTAAAGAATCTGCTACATCTGGTTCTGAATAATAAAACATACATAGAGGTTAGCTTATGGCACGTCAAATGAGACGCAAAAAGCACTATACTTTTGGTGCAGAAGGCGAAGCAAATGCAATTGATTATAAAAACATCGAATTGTTAAGTGAGTTCGTAACAGAAACAGGTAAAATTGTACCCAGCCGTATTACTGGTACAAGTGCAAAAAATCAAAGACAGATCACCACCGCTATTAAGCGTGCGCGTTATGTGGCTTTGATGCCTTTTTGTGACGCTCACGATTAATATTGTTAGGTAGGCATTGTGAAATTTTTAGCAAGCTTTATTATGCAGGGAAGAATGCAGGCGATGGCTGTCGCCTCTTCTCTGGCTTTGCTTTCACTCATCTTGCCGCCTGTTAGTATTGTAAGTTCAGCCACGGTCGCATTAGTAACATTGCGTCGTGGAACATTTGAAGGCTTATTGGTATTACTCAGCGCGAGTGTAGCAGCGGCCATATTAGGTGTTCTGGTTCTGGGGAATTTTCAATTCGCACTAGGCTATGCTCTGATATTATGGCTACCTGTCTGGTTGCTTTCGATTGTATTGCGCGAGGGGCGACATTTGTCGCTGGCCTTGGAAATTGCATCAATTTTAGGAATTTTAGCGGTTATAGGCGTTTATGTTTTTGTGCAAGATCCTGCTTTGTATTGGCAGGCTGTGCTGCAAATGATAATTCAACCTATGGCGGCTCAGGTTTCTGAGATGCCAGCAGAGCAGTTAGAGCAAACAATTATCACAGTCTCTAAATATATGACAGGCATGATTGCAATGGGCTCTGTGACAGGTTTGCTGTTAGGCTTATTACTAGCACGCTGGTGGCAGGCATGTTTATATAATCCAGGTGGGTTTGGTAGTGAGTACCTATCGTTACGTATGCCTCCTCGATTTACTATAGCAACGCTGGTTATTTTAGCAATAGCATACTTATCTAGTGGCGTGTTTTCAGAATTGGCATCGAATATAGGCATTATTTTATTTATGCTGTATACCTTTATTGGGACGGCTATCGCACATGCTTTCATTGCAACAACAAAAATAAAACGTTTTTTATTACCGTTCTTTTATATGTTACTCTTTGTTGTACCACAGATTGTGCTACCCATAGCGATTATCGGTATTAGCGATACATGGCTGAATTTACGAAAAAATATAAAACCATCCAGCACATAAAGTGCTGTGGCATCGGTATTCCGATAACTATGAGGATTTAAAGATGGAAGTTATCCTTCTTGATAAAGTTGTAAACCTAGGTAACCTAGGAGATAAAGTAAATGTGAAATCAGGGTATGCTAGAAATTACCTGGTTCCACAACATAAAGCAGTTATGGCAACGCAAGAAAAAATTGCTGAATTTGAAGCTCGCAGAGCAGACCTTGAAAAAGCGGCTGCAGAAAAATTAGCAGCAGCCCAGACTAGAGCGACTGCTTTAGGCAATATTGATGTTGCCATTACCCACAAGGCAGGTGAAGAGGGTAAATTATTCGGCTCTGTTGGTACGCAGGATGTTGCCGACGCAATGACTACAGCAGGTGCTGCAGTTGATAAACGTGAAATACGTTTACCTGACGGAATTATTCGTCATGTGGGTGACTATGATATTGATGTGAATCTGCATGCTGATGTAACGGTAACTGTTAAAGTTCAGATTATTGCAGAAAGCTAGATCATAAGGTTTAAAATGTAACCATTCCCTCCCTCCTTATTAAGGAAGGTAGGGAATGGTTACGACTCGTAGAGTGCCGTTTCAGCCTACCTTTAAAATAAGCTCTGGCGTTGGCGGCCTGAAGTCCGCTCCCAAGAGGTCACCTGCCCCACAAAGAAGCTTTCAATCACAACAACATCCTCTCCAGCGAACTATTCTCAGGCACTCCAATGTCCGGTTCACTTTCCATATCACACTGCGCAATAATTGACTCGATCTTCTGGCGTAACAATTCCTGAGTTTCAGCATTGCTTTTAAGGCATTCCATAACGTCTACTTCTAAAGTCTGCAAAGCAGATAGATACCCTTGATTAAGCCCTTTTAAAGCTGCTTTTTCTATTGAAGGCTTTAGTTTTTTGCGTAAAAAATAAGGAAATAGCCACGCTATACCGATTAACATAATGCCATTAATAGCAAAATCAGTTCCCACATAATGCGGTATTTCTTCTAAACTGCTTTCATAAAACTCAATAAAAACCTGATAACCCACCCAGCCCATTGCTGTGATAGGTAAAACAATTTCTGCAAATCTGGCTAATTTTATAATGGCACGCTGCATTATATTACCTGGTTTAATCAATGCCTTGCGTACTGATAATAATGTTTTTTCCTCTATAACTTTCTCGCTATCCTCTTTAACTGGTAATAAACGTTGTTTTATTGGCATGACCGGCAGATTTAATAAGTCAGCCTGTAGTATCAAAGCATCCTGTGCATCACCAAAACGTGCTTGCGCCCATTTATCCCATAGACGATTATGTAAATGCGGTTCTGTTTTCTTGGCTTTCAGATCACCACTATTGAGCGCATAATATTCCGCCATTTGCTGTACCGGCAAGACACTTGCTTCCAGCAGCAGTCTCTCCAGGTCACGCCACTGGCTTTGCCAGAAAGTCAGTAATTTTTCGGTCGCCGTTGCAGACCCCAGCAGACTGCTGGAAGCTTGCAATACTTGACTTAATTCACTTTTGCGTACTTGCAAACCTCTTAACTCTAACTGTTTGATGGTTTTATCTGTTGCCAGGCTTTGTATTGTTGCCTGTAACTGCGCAAATTCATCAATTGCGCTGTTTTGTTTATCAGCTGCACAGCTGCTTTGATAAACAAGAGGTTTTTTAAAACCGGCTTTTTCCAATTGTTTTATAAAGTCAGGGTATTGTTCAGCCTGACCACGGTCTGATTGATTTAAAACAAAAATCCAGGCATGTTTGCCGCCTTCTGCCAGCAAAATTTTCCACGCTTTACTATCGCGATATCGCTCAGGACTAACCACATAGATTAAGACATCTATATGGGGTAACCACTCTAATACCAGTTGCTGATTATTTTTCTCGGTGCTATCAAAATCAGGCATATCAATCCAGATAATATGCTTGTTATTTTCATCATCATGCTCGGCAATTTTTATTTTATCAAGAGGCAGGCGCTTAGGTAAATGGGCTATCTTGACACTATTATGGTGAAATAGAGTGACTTCTTTAGACGTAGGCCTGACCACACCCGTACGCGCAATTTCCCTGCCTGCCAGACGATTTAGCAGGGTACTTTTACCAACTCCCGTTCCGCCTAAAAAGGCAACAATCAGCGGTCTGGATGATGCTTCATTAAACAGCGTATCAGGCGTACGCACCTCATAGCCCAGCAATTCTTTTAGCTCAGCCTCAGAAGCCCAGGTACCATCAACGACTTCGTTTGCCCAGCTCTTAGCCTGAGCAACTAAATCAGAGTATTCGTAAGCCATGTTTCTTGTCTTCCAATTGCGCCTCTGCATCAGCAAGCTGTTGAGTAGAGATATTAAAAAAGGTATTTTGCATCATTTTTTCAGGCAGTTCCAATAATGATTTTTGCAGAACCTGAGTAAATAACTGTTGCCTGACGGTGTTTAATTGTTTTTGTTTGAGCGCTGTTTCAGCACGCTGCAAGTAACTGCCTATTGCACTTTCTGCCAAATAGGAGGTGACCGAGAGCATGGCAGGAGCAAGTATCAGGTCATGCAGACCAATTCCACCCGTTTGCACTGCCAATGCTAATAATGCGGCATCTGTTGTCACGCGTGTTGCGCGTAGTGCATTGAGTATAGCGGGGTGTTCCTCTAATTTACAATACAGGCTTTGTGCAGTGTCCTCTATTTCCTGCTTAAAACCTTCATGGTAAGCTAAAGTATTTTTCTCAAAGTCCTTTAAAATAATTGCCTTATCCTGTCTTATCTGGCTATTGACTGATTTCCACCACTTATTATTACCCTGCGCCTGCTCAATCTGGCCTAAAACAGTATCACCTAGCTGTAAAAAAACATGTTCGGCAATTTGTTGCAGAACCGCAGTTTCCATCGTACCCGAGTACGCATTACGCCGTTTTTTTGTTCCAATTGAAAAAATCTTTCTTAATGGCCAGGCAAGTATTTTTCTGCTTTGCGCGATGATTTTCGCCAAGCCAGGTACTTCCAGCAAAGTCAGCAACTGGGCCAGGGCATTTTGAAACGTATCATAATGATGAGGGTGATTAAGATAATCTTGCTGATAAATATCCGCCGCTTCCTGTATAGATTTGTTTATCAAAACCTGCCACTGAACTTGTGCATCTTGTTCTGCTCTGATAGGGGCAAGCCAGGATTGCCAATACTGCTTAATAAAACTTGTTGCAGCGACATCATACTTTTTAGGTTTTGCTTTTTTTATATTATTTTCCAGCAAGCGAATAAGCTCAAGCTGTACGGTCTGAAACTCGTTGTCCTTGGTAAAAAGTATTGGCATAATGTCAGGCACTTTATCGCGGCGCACCTGTTGCCAGCGCTCTTTAAACGATTCCACTACAACCGACTGCGACTCGGCAATCAGTTTATTAATGACGACCAATACAGGCTGATTCAAGGGCTCTAATAAGGCCATAATATCCCATACAGATTGGTCAGCATATTTTTCTTTACTGACCACCAGCAATAATACATCTGCCAGTGCCAGCGTTTTCAACACCCCCTGATGATAGCTATGCGCATCAATCGAATCAAAATCGGGGGTATCCCATACAATGCAGCTGGATAATACATCCGTCGTAATAGGGCTGATAGAGTAATTATTATACTTTTCCGGACTGAGAGAAAATTGCTCAACCTGGTGAAAGCCAGAAAAGTATTCCACCAGCCCTGATAATATAGTCTCACTTGTATTAATCGCAAAACCCTGTGGATGTACCGTAAAACCCGCCAGAGGACTGACACCAGCAACATCCTGATTAAGCAGCAAATTCACCAGCGTACTTTTACCTGACTGGGTGGGGCCTATCACTGCGATATTGAGCGAAGCTTTATTTTGCTCGGCTAATCGTCCCTTATGCAAAAACGAATCAATCAACGTCAATTGTTCAATACAGGCTTGAAAAGATGTCCATTGTGCACTCTCTGCAGCTAGCCCTGATTGAATTACTTGGTAGCGTTGCTTTAGTATTGTAATAAATTCCAGCATTGTTTTTGGCTTATGTAATATAATAACTTAGTCATTTACTATGATTTAGTTTACCTTATTTCCACAAGACTTTACCGAACTATTAGTATAATAACAAATAATACTTACCAAGAGGATCCTTTACTAATATGCGCATACTTTCTATTATCATTATTACATTGAACATTTTAATGTCTACTGGCTGTAGTAGCGGCAGTCAAATAAATGGACGTAGCTTTAAAACCGCTTTACAGTCAGTCAGAATGATCAAAGGGCGTTTACCTCAGGAACAAAGAATTGCTTTTGAACTCTCTTTCTGGGCGATACGTACCACTTATAGAAAAAATTCAGAGTTTCTTGGTATCGTCGGGGGAAAAACAGCCGATGAATTAATTGAAGTGGGTAAAGAGGTTTTTGAAAAACGCAAGGCAGATGGCTTTGAGGAATATCAGCAATATGCTAACTGGGATGAGATGATTGCCAAATATGCAAAAGACCGAGCCAATCAAAATATAAAAAGAAAACGTGACCCCAGAGATAAGGGAAATGGTGTTTTGTATAAGTTATAAGGGGCTACGCACTTAAGATGGAACAATGAAAATACAATACATTATGGAATGAGCGTTTAAACTTCAAGCTATTCAGACTATTATTTAAGTGTAGGTTGCGGGTGAGGCACGTACCTCGCCCACCGTAACCGTTCAGATCCTCCTATGTAAAATGGAAGTTGAGGAGCCTTTTTCTAATAAAACCTCCCCCTATAACCCCTCCTTGATAAGGAGGGGGACTGAACGGTTACATAACTTTTGGCTACCAACTTAAGACGGGACAAGCCACCCTTTGTAGGGTGGGCAATCTTTTCTGCCCACCGAGGCTCAACTTAATGGTGGGCAAAAAAAACTGCCCACCCTACTTATTTTGTACAGGAGTTGTCCCGTATTAAGGAACGTGCATGCTCCTTAGCTGTAATCCTAAGATTGAAGTCGACCAGGGTTTTCCTGTTTTAGTTTTAAACCCATTATTATTCAACAGGGTAACCGTTTGCTTTCTGGAATATTGCTTTTTTAAATGATCTAATGCAAATTCCATGGCTTTTTCAAACTGCTCCCTGTGTTCATCTTTAATAGAATAAATCTTTGGCACGAGACTATCTTCGACACTGTCACTCACCACATCATTAATTTTAACAGCCGTTGCCATTTCACTCGTTTTGGCTAAATGAGCCATTTCTTCATAGATAGGGCACGCTTGCTCGCAATGCGCCTTAAAGCGGTTTTTCTCGCATCTACAGTCAAAAATGACTTCAGAATTATAAATAAATTTGAGGTTACTCTTGGTACTATGTCGTATTTGTGATTTAGAACTGGAAGATATTGCTGATAATTCCTCAACACAGTATTCAAGCATCCATTCCCGACATTCGTCGACAGATAGACCGGCATATTTAAACCAGGCCGCCAGATACTGAGTAATATCCTGACGCGTAGGGATGTTTTTGTTATTTCCAAACCGCTCCAGGCTGAGCCCGTTCTCGACTAAATCGGTAATACACGGAAATAAATATTTTTCGTGACTCTCTGTTAATGTACTGCGCAGTTTATTTATAGGCATAAGCAAATAATGTAATAGGAAGTCATGTGTAAACACTCCTCTTTTCAGTTTACACTGAAAAAAGAAAGTTCCCAAATATTAGCTGGAAAAAACGGTAGCGACGACTATTGACTGTGCATAATATGGTAAATATATAACTCATTGTTTAATATTATAATAATTATTGCGTCAATGGGCTTTTCTTGGTAGTAATCTACATTAACAGCTAATAGAAGTCACCACCGAAAAAACCTCATTTACAACGAGTCGGTAAGTAATTTATTGTTATAATTTAAAGTACATATGATTATTTAAAGAGGAAAATGAAAATGCATATCTATAATAAAAATAAAATATTCAAGACTCTGCTTACTTTAATAATGACAGGTATTTTTCTAGTCGCCTGTGATGAGCAAAAGAAAAAAGCACCAGTATTCAAGATTCCGGTACAAAAATATAAACAAATAACCGTATTGACAGGTTCTGTACAGAATGAAAAAGGATCCGTGCTGGAAGGTGAAATTAAAGTCGTTGATAGTTCAGGTCGAGTTGTTGCAACAACACGCCTGGAAAATAGTAAAAACTATCGTGTTGAAATTCCAGCCGGTACGATTTTACCGATTGTATTAACCGCAACTGCAAAAAGCTCTAATGAGAAATTAAAAGCCGTTGTGATTACACCCGCAGGTTCTAGGTATGATATTAGCCCATTAACAACCAAAATTGCCAAACGTGCTAAAGAACTCGGTGGGTATACTTATAATAATTTGGCAATGGCAGCGGGCAATACAGTTGGCGTACCGGATGCCAATAAAACCTCAACAGGCTTTCGTGGGGATCCCACTAAACAATATGGCGGCTGGCATTAAATTATCTAAAATGAAATAGAATGGGGGGGCAACCACAAGGGATTGCCCCTACGGGTTATTTTTGCCCCTCGTTTAACTCACTACCACAATACTTACAAAAATCTGCATCTGTATCATGCCCAATTTTGCCACAACTAGGGCAGGCATTGTTTGTGACTTGGGAAGGTCGATAAGTCTTGATCAGTTCCGCACTATAAATACCCGTTGGTACTGCAATAATACCATAGCCCATAATCATAATAGCCGCCGCTATTGTTTGACCTAGCGGTGTTTGCGGAGCAATATCACCATAGCCGACGGTGGTTAGTGTCACAATCGCCCAGTATACCGACTTGGGAATACTGGTAAAACCCGAAGCACTGCCTTCTACAGCATACAGCAATGAACCACATACAATTGATAGCGTTAAAACAGCATACAGAAACACCAGAATTTTTTGACTGCTGTTCTTCAGTGCAGTCATCAAGGTTTCTGCTTCTTCGACATATTCAACTAGCTTGAAAATACGAAAAATCCTTAATAAGCGCAGTATGCGGATAATCAGCATGTATTTAATGCCAGGAAAGAGCAAGCTGATATAAGACGGCAAAATAGACAGCAAATCAATAATTCCATAAAAACTTCGGGCATAGAGTTTAGGCTGGCGAACAGAGATTAAACGCAGAATATATTCGATGGTAAATAAAACGGTAAAGATCCATTCTATATAAAAAAATAAGCGGCTATATTGTGAGTAAAGCGCCTCGACACTACTGAGCATCACAGCAAGTACACTACAGGCAATGCAGATAATGAGTAGCACGTCAAAACATTTACCCATACGTGTTTCAGCACCAAATATAATACCATTCAGTGACTCACGCCAAGGAGAGAGGTGTTCACCAGAATTATAACTGACTCTTTTTTTCTTATTCCGGGATGCATACATAAGGCTATTTTATTAGGCTATATAAATTAGATGGCTCAGGTGTAATTGAAGGTTGCTATCAACTCATATTATGGTATCTTAGGAATGGGAATCAAATAACTTGTGCATTCTGACTTGTCTTTTTGTTCGCCT
>CAZLLL010000054.1:0-10487 GCA_964560255.1 uncultured Methylomonas sp. | reverse complement strand
TTACCGCGCCTTGAAGGCAAACAAAAATACTGCGTCATAATTGCACAACTTATTAAATTCCCATTCCTTAATAAGAGGCGAGTAGAATGCACGTAACAATTAAAGGCCAGGTTACTATCCCCCGTCATGTCAGAGAAAGCATGGGTATTATTCCTGCTGAAACTGAAATTGAATTTTTACAAGATGAAAAAGGACATTGGTATATTTCCAAGTCTAACGGCTCAAACAAAACAGTGAGTCGCTTTAGAACAGCGGGTCAGTCTGGAAAATTAACCATGAGCACCGATGAAATTATGGCATTGACTCGGGACGAATAATGGCCGTTATTTTAGTTGATACTTGTATTGTGACGGATTTAGTTGATTCAGAAAGTTCAGGGTTTGAGTGGAGCGCAGCTACGTTAGAAAAACTTGATCAAAATAATCGCTTTGTTATCAACCCTATCATTTATGCTGAGTGTTCAGTAGGATATGAACATATTGAAGAAGTGGAGTTCTTATTTGATCATTTAGGTTTTGCCAGTAAACCGATACCTAGAGAGGCTTTATTTCTGGCTGGAAAAGCTTTTCTACAATACAAAAAACGAAAAGTTAGCAAAACCAATGTACTACCTGATTTTTTTATTGGCGCACAGGCGGCTGTTTCTGGCTATCAATTAATGACACGCGATAAAGGACGGTTTGGCACTTATTTTCCGAGTATTAAATTGATTATGCCCCCAGAACTTTACGGAGGTTAGGTCGCTGAAATGATGCGTTATATTTTACCAACCCAAACTGACGGTTGTCATTCATGCAATGTTATTCGATCAATATCTTAGGAATGGGCATGAAATAAGTTGAGCAGCTGACGCAGGATTTTTGTTTGTATTCAAGGCGTAGTAACAGGCACATAGCGAGCTATGCGCCTGTTACTACGCCTTGAATACGAATAAAAATCCTGCCCAATATTGGACGATTATTTATTTCCAGCTCCCCAACCTTTTAATGTTAATTAACAAGGTTTTAACTTTCACGCTTTACCAGCCCAAACTGATCATTATATTCATACTCAGTATTATCACGTTCAACAAAACTTAATTCACCAAACCGTAAAGAAATACGTCTTTTATTGGATTCATGTTTTTCAGCATAATCACCTAATAAGCTCTGATAATCGCGTATTAACCACAAGTTTGCTTGTTCATCATCAGATAATTCACTGCGCTGTATTTGTAATATATCCTCACGATCAATGGGATAACCTCTATCATCTTTTTCTGCAAAAAAACAACCCTCTTTATCTTCATCATAAGTTAAAAATAAGTTAGTGCTTGCCTCGGTTTTACGAAATGGATTTAGATATTGTGGCAGTGCCGTTAAATACCACGTTTCCTGTAAATAGCCTTGTAATGTTTCCGGGCCAAGGCGGTGATAGCTAGTCAACCCAGATTGGGTGACGGTATGCTCTAAATCTGTTAATGAAGTGCGATAATCCAGCGTTTCATTTTTTTGGATTCTAGGTGTAGCATCCAAGCGTTTTTCTATCGCATCGGTATCAATTAATTGTTTAAGATCATGGGTGTCTAATGTTAGTTTCTCTTCATACCCAGGGCGATTAAAATATTTTTCACCTTCTTCATCGTTATCTTTATAAGCTTTCCAGTTATATTGCATCAAAGCAATATTTGCTTGATCTACTTTCCCTGCACGATGCCTGCGCACCCGCCCCGCTAATTGAATGATGGAACGATAAGAGGAAGGCTCTACCACTGCCCAATCAAAATCATGGTCTCGTCCGACCTCTTCAACAGGGGTGGCAACCAAAATAAAAAGTATATTTTTAGCAGCCGTCTGATTAATATGTTGACGTATGATGGAATTGGTAAGCGCTTTGGCTTGCTCTCCCTGTTTCTCTTTACGTTTTAACACGGCATCCAAGTGTTTTTCTTGTTCGTGCCGTAACAGTAAAACTTGCTGACTATGATAAGCCATCACTTTAACCTGAATATCCTCAGGGTAATCCGCATTAAGTAAGTATCGTGTTAGAGCAATGCAAGGTGAAATATTAGCGACTCTTACCACACCAAAAGAGACGGCTTTTTCTGTTGTTTGGTCAATCGTATGATGTTGACGATGTTTTTCAATAATCGCTTGTTGAATATGAGAGAAATAGCGTTCTTGCTTGGTTTTATCGCTATCAAATTCCACATCATCCATACTTTCATGGCATTCAATAATACGTGCTTTACGTTTAGCGTCTTGTTTGTTTAGCTTTTTTACACGATCATTGATAAATTCATTGTGATGTAATTGATAGCCTGTTAGTGCTTCATCACTTTGTTGACTATTAAGGGTAGTGACTTTGGTTTTAAATTCATCAATCCAGGCGCAGCCAATCTTGTTTTCTACATCACGACTTAAGCAGTATAATTGCCAGCCTTTTTTGTAGGCATTAAAGTAGCCTTCGGCTAAATCGGGTGGGATGGTTGCGGATGAAATCATCACTTTACACCCTAACATGCCAGCCAAGTGAATCAGCCGTCCAATGGCAATTAAGTCTGAGCCTGTAAAATCATCAATTTCATCAATCACCAAGTCTGACGACATTAAGCGCAAGCTGGGTAAAATATAACGTCCCCCTCGTTTGGTTTCTGTGGCTGCCATTATATGATCTATAGTACAGGCCAAAACAGGGGCATATAAAAATTTTCGGTCTTTGGGTTTGGTTAAAACAGTGGCTAAACCTTCCTCTGGAATATCGCAATCATAATCGACCTCTTCCTCTAATAATGATTCTTGTGATTCAGAACCACTGGATTCATTGATTGACTCTTTTTCTTCAATTTTTGATTGATTGTGTAGTTCAGTCACGGCTTTTGAGCCAATCAGAACTGCCAGCTCTGAGTTATCTAATCCAATACGATCTCGGTATTCATCACCTGTTTGCAAAGTTAATGTTCTTAACCCTAATGCCAGAATATACCGTAAGCTATTGCCATGAGTAGATAGAGCCTGCATCACTTTTGCATTGGCAAATGTTTTGCCACAGCCTGTACTTGCCATATTGACAGCAAAAAAACCTTTGACTTCTTTTGACTGTAGTTTTTTCCACTGCGTTATCTTTTCAACCGCTTTGTTTTGCCAACGAAAAGCAGGTGGGGTTATTTTTTTAAGCCCCTTAATATCGGTGGCTAGTGGAAGCTCTTTTTCAAATGAAGGTAAAAGATGCACTGTTTTTAATGCATTTTTTGCGACACCCACCAAGTGCTCATCCAGCTTTTGTTTGTAATCTTTAGATTTTCTATCCGTATTGGCAAATAATCCCGTTATGTCCTTCCATTTTTCGTCTGCATTTTGTGAAGAATAATAGTGATCGCCCAGCATTAAACATAAACGAGAGTGATGAAGCACAAGCCGAAAACTGCCGTCTTGCATGGCTGATTCAATTAGAGGTATACAATCTTGTAATTTTTTCGACCAGCGTTTTAACTCTGTCATCCATTTGTTGGATTGGCTGATTAAGCCATTGGGAAATTCGAAACACTCTTTAATACGTTTTTGATACTCCTTGTCATCGTGTTTGTTTTCATATCCCCAGCTTTGGGTAATTCTTTTTAAAATGGCATCAATATCTGCTGCATTGTCATTACGCCAGTCATCTTTGGTAAAAGGTAATCTATGGTGAGAAACAATCAACCATGCAACTAATTTAGCCACCATAGGTAATTGATGTAATGGCGTTAAGTTTTCTTGAGTGATTATTTCTTTTAGTTTATTTTCATTTAGCTCTCCTTCGCATAAACAATTTAACCAAGCATCTGTTTTAGCCCCAGATTGCTGAATAAAAGCGTTGAGCAATAAGCAAGAAATCCATTCGTGCCTAAGTGGGTCGCCTTTGTATTTATACTTGCTGGTTGGGCTTAATTTTTCCTGAAATAATTTGGATGCTTTACCCCAGTCATGTAAGAGGGCTGATATAGCAGTGAGTGCTTTAATGAGCGGTAAATACTTCCAGTCATTTTCATACTGGGTATTCATCATATTTTTTCGTGTCCAATTAACTGGCACATACCCGTTGGCATTAAATTTATCGCGCTTACCCACCAGCCAGACTAACTCACTCCGACTACGACTCCTAATCCAGTGACAAGAAACCGCTGTATTTTTTGTTGCTGTTTTACGCAATAATTTTTTAACCGCTTGCAAGCCTTCATTAGTAATCACCGTTTGCCAGGTACGGCTGCCTATCCGGTTAGCAAAGGCATCTAATACACGCCGTGTGCGATTGAGTGCTTTGTGTTCGCATTGTGACACGAAGGTGACCATCATAAATTATCGTCCTTTTAATTGAGTAAAGATAAATTTAATCTGTTCAAAAATTCGCCCTGTACGACTGGATTTTTACGACAGAATAAACTTTGAAAACCCTATAGATAAAACTTGCGATTACCATGATTTTGTACTAAAAATAAAGACTCATATCGGCAATAGCCTGGTTTTCAGTTACTTTTTTTAAAAGGTGTTATTTTAATCGTACAGGTCGAAATTTTTGGTGGTGACTTCTATTCGCTGTTAATGCAGATTACTACCAAGAAAAGCCCGTTGACGCAATTATTTTAATATTAAACAATGAGTTATATATTTTCCATATTATGCGCAGTCAATAGTCGTCACTACCAAATTTTTTATTGTAGAACAAATAAAAATATAGCTTATAAAATGTACTTTGTTTAGTAAAAATATCATTCATTACCGGTCAATGCCTTCGCCAATTTTGATTTGAGCCAAAAAAATATTTCTCAGATAATATAAATCAATTAGTTATATCTAAAAAATCACAAATATGAAGTGTGTAGGTTGGGTTAGCTCGTTTCGCGAAGCGAAATAACGTAACCCAGCAATTCACTTTAATTTTTATATAGTGGTATGATTTCCCTCCTACTGGGTTTTATTTAAGGATTAAAAATGACAACAATTGTTAAAGAAGTTTATGATGCTTTTATTTCAGCTGGGGTTGAACCTGAAATGGCAGAAAAGGCTTCATCAGCTCTGATTGAGCACCGTACCGAACTCGAAGATGTTAAAAGAGATTTGCTGCTTTTAAAGTGGATGGTGGGGTATCTAGTGGCTATTTCTACCTCCATCGGCTTAAAGATTTTATTGACATAAAATGCGATAAAGCCCCTGTTTAAACTTTGACCAGCCCGAATTGGTCGTTATAGTGATACTGCGCATTATCACTTTTGCGTATCCTTAATTTACCAAAATGCAAAGAAATTCGCTTTTACTGATACCCCACTGTTCTGCATAATCCTCTAATAAACTATGGTAATCTCGCCGCAACCATATGTTCTTATTTTCATGGCTGGATAATTTATAGCGCTGTATGCCCAAAGTAACTTCACGATTAACCGGATGACCTTTATCACCTTTCTCTGTAAAATAGCAGCATTCCTTCTCCTCACCATAAGTTAAAAATAAATTGATACTGGGTTCACTTTTCCTAAAAGTGTTCAAGTACTCTGGTAAGGCGGTTAAGTACCAGGTTTCCGTTAAGTATCCCTGTAGCTTAGGAACGTGCACGAAATAAGGGAGCTGGAAATAAATAATCGTCCAATATTGGACGATTATTTATTTCCAGCTCCCTTAATGGCGTATCGAATGTGCTCTACGTTAAAAGCCTTATTGAAAAGTGTATGAATATTTAAGTCGCAGAACATAACATAATATAAAGTATCATAATCATTTTTTTTAAGAAACGAAGGTATTCAATGTCCCTAAAACCATACAATAATATTTTTCCCAGCTTGGGTAAGGCAACTTTTATTGATGAGAGTGCGGTTGTTATCGGCAACGTGACTTTGGCAGACGATGTGTCTGTCTGGCCTACCGCAGTGATAAGAGGCGATGTTGCCAGTATTAATATAGGTGCTGATACGAATATTCAGGATGGTGCTGTTTTGCATGTTTCACATGCAGGAAAATACGCAGCAAAAGAAGTGCCATTAGTAATAGGTAAAGGCGTTACTATTGGTCATCGCGCTGTCGTACATGCATGTACTGTTGGTAATTATTGTTTAATTGGTATTGGTGCTATTATTCTGGATAATGCTGTTCTGGAAGATTATGTAATGCTCGGAGCAGGTGCATTAGTTACACCCGGAAAAGTATTGGAAAGTGGTTATCTTTATATTGGCTCTCCTGCTAAAAAAATACGCACTTTGAGCGATACGGAAAAGGAGTTTCTGGAATATTCAGCCGCTCATTATGTACAGCTTAAGGATGAATATCTTGTTAAATAACTTAACCTTTCTCTTTATCCTAAGTAACAAATACCCCACCCATCTTGCTGGTCTTTTTGTCCGTCTTCGGCGTGATAGAAATAGTTACGTAGCCTGCTATGCGCCATAGCTAGCATGGAGCCTAATTTTACTTTATTATTGCGTGCACCCTTTTTTTGCAAATATTTGGTAAATTAATGGCTCGCCTAAAAACCTTTATTTATAACCGTTCAGATCCTCCTTTGTAAAATGGGAGTTGAGGAACCTTTTTCTGATAAAACCTCCCTAATCCCTTTTTGATAAGGGAGCTGGAACTGAACGGTTACCTTTATTTTTCTAACATGGCTAATTTATCAGGTTTACCATTCCACTCTTCAGCTTCAGCAAAGGGCTCTTTTACATCGGTAATAATAGGCCATGATTGAGATAATTCCGCATTAATTTCAATGAATTGCTCCTGACCTTCTGGCAATTCGTCTTCTGAAAAAATGGCTTCTGCTGGGCACTCAGGCTCACATAAAGTGCAATCAATACATTCATCGGGATCAATAACCAGAAAGTTGGGGCCTTCATGAAAACAATCGACAGGGCATACATCAACACAATCAGTAAATTTACATTTGATGCAATTTTCGGTAACGACAAAAGTCATACTAAAATACCTTTATTTATATATTATTTAAAAATTTATGATCTGCAGGTGCTACACAGCAGCACTTGCAAACTATCCAAGTATTTCATCCATAAATTGGATTAACAGAGCATTTTATCAGAAACAAACAACAGGGTATATTTAATTCCCCTACCTCAGATCAAAAAATAATCATCAAGTATTTTAAGATAAGGAATGGGCACGAAATAAAGGAGCTGGAAATAAATAATCGTCCAATATTGGGCAGTATTTTTGTTCGTATTCAAGGCGTAGTAACAGGCGCATAGCTGGCTATGCGCCTGTTACTACGCCTTGAAGGCAAACAAAAATACTGCGTTATAATTGCACAACTTATTCAATGATCTTCATGCCCTCAAGGGTGAAATAACTTTCTCCTGCGCATATTCTCATGTGCTTCGTCCTCTATAATGCCAGCTTGACACCCATTGCAAATAGCAATATTGCAATCGCAGTTCTCAACCAGTTATCAGGAATATATCGCCCTAACAGGCTACCTAGATAAATCGCGGGGATTCCTCCTACTAATAAACCTGTTAATAGATCATAGTCTACTGAGCCAAAGTGTAAGTGCCCCATGCCAGCAATCGCTGTTAAAGGAACGGCGTGGGCAATATCAGTACCAACTATCGACACAGGTTTTTTATGTGGATAGAGCAAAAATAAAATAGCAGAACCTATCGCCCCTGCACCGACTGATGAAATCGTTACTAATATGCCTAAGGCTATACCCGAAAGGACTGTAATATGCGCTCTATATTTTTTAACCCATCTAACAAATACTGATTCTCCATGGTGGTGACTCACATAGGAAATCAGGCGTCCTTTAATAATGATAATAATGGAAGTTAATACCAGCATAACACTGAGTGTCAGCATCATCAGCCGGTCAGAATTAAAACCTGCGGCTTTAATTTGCTCTAGCAGTGCAATTGTTATCAGTGAACTCGGTACACTCCCCGCCCCCAGTAAGCCGACAATTCGCCAGTCAACCGTTTTATGTTTATGGTGAAAAAACACACCGCTACATTTCGTTAAGGCCGCATATAATAGATCAGTGCCCACGGCAATGGCAGGGGCAATGCCAAAGCCTAACACCAGGATTGGTGTCATTAAAGAGCCGCCCCCCACACCGGTTAAGCCGATGACAAAGCCTACTAGACTGCCTGCGGCCACATGCATCAGCTCAAAAGATAAAATAAATTCTAAGGCCGTTGCCCAGATAGCAGATAAATTTTCCATAACAATCTTATTTTTTAGCTATCCAGCGATGACTAAAAAAACCCGTATAAATAGCGATAACCATTAGGGCTCCCTCAGTTGATAACAGTCCTAAGCTAGCGATAGCTGGGCCTGGACAATAGCCCGCCACCCCCCAGCCGATTCCAAACAGGCTGGCACCTAATAATAAGGGTTTATTAATAGCCGTTTTTCTGCTTATATGAAAACCTGATTCGAAAACTGGTGAAGAACGCTTCAATATAAAACGAAAACTGATTATGCTCACCGCCAATGCCCCCATCATAACAAAAGCAAGACTTGGATCCCAGTTGCCTGTGATATCCAGGAAATTCAATACTTTATTGGGGTCAATCATTTGTGATAATGCTAGGCCTAAACCAAAAATAATCCCCGAAAATAGCGCAACTATATTGGTTTTCATTAAGTAATTCCTAAAAAATGTTTAACTATAAAAACGCTTACCATGCCACTTAACATAAATGTAATTGTTGCTGTAATTGATCTAATTGAAAAATTGGCTATCCCGCAAATACCATGACCACTGGTACAGCCACTGCCCATGCGAGTACCTATCCCGACAAGAAAACCACCTATAATAATAAGTATTTTTGGGTAATCCTGACGTAAAATCAGGCTGTCATTGGTCAGGAACTGGAAGATAGCTGCGCCAAGGATTAAGCCTAAAAGAAATAGGCCGCGCCAGATTTCTTCCTTTTTTGGCGAACTAAATAAACCATTCATAATGCCGCTGATGCCAGCTATACGTCCATTGAACATCAGTAATATGCTAACACTTAAACCAATTAGTGCACCGCCCAACAAAGCGGAAACAGGTGTAAAATTTTCCAAAGCCTTCCCATTAAGATTAATTTATTAAATGTCTCATTATAAAGGCTCTAATAGCTTGCTAGCAAACAAAGACATTGCAATTACCTGGTTTTTGCGGCGACCAGTAAATTGAATATCCCTGTCCTCTGGGTATAGAGTTGCGTAAATTTCTGATGGACAGGCCTTAATAATACATCCTTGAAAATAGGCAAGGAGCCTGATAAATATAGGGGATTTCGCTAAAGTTGGTTATGCAGTTATTGTCACATTGAATCACATGCTGGGGAATTTCAACAGGATACCTATAACTGGCGTTTAATTTTACTCTGGCTCCAGTTATTTAACTCAAAATTAAATGAAAAATGGGATCTATTTCCTTTCCTAATTTTTATACTTAAGGTATAATAGCGTTTCAGCTGAGTAGATGTAGGCTGTATTTTTCCAAGGAAACATTAAAGGTACACTTCGCGCTATCCTAATGGAAAAATATCCTTGATTGTTGAATCAAGGGTAAAGCCTGCCCGTAGCCATTGGGACGGTAGTCGCTTACAAATACTATTTTCGAGTTTATTCTCAATCTTTACTTTACGAAACGAAGACCTTGGGGACTAGGTAACTCGAAATACATTTTGCTTGTTTTTTATCCGTCTTTTTTGATAGAAACAGAGACTTAAGGGAGATGGGAACAAGGAACGTTGTTGCTATCACATAAATCATAATTTGTTGTGCTACCTTATCATCAATAGATAATGTTGGTCATAAGTATGCCGCGCACACATATTTCTCTGCTGGTTTTATACCGCATGTTTTTAATCATAAATCAATATCAAAAATTTACAGGACTATATTGTGTCAAAAAAAATATTTCTTAAGTCTACTATTGCCTTATCCTTATTTCTAGGTAATTGCGCCAGCACCTATGCTGGACAAAACTACGGGGAACTTGAAGGTTTATATGCCCCTAAAAAAGGTTGGGCAGAATCACATGAAATCTACCCTGGAGCAGATACTCAGGAACAATTAGGGAAATTTAAACTGGTATTAAAAAGGCAAGGATGGTCTTTATTATCAGATGAAGACAAAGAAAGAGTTCGTAACAGACTCGTCATTAGAGGGGTGCTTCATGGTGTAGTTGAAAGCTTACAAACCCCACCTTTCGTTGAGCATCAGTTTTCAAATAATGACCGAAATGGTGCCATGTTTACTTCAAATGATAATGTCACCGTTACAGGCTTTACACCTTGTTCGGCAGAAGCAGGGATACTTAACATTATTCAAACTTTAAATTTTCAGAGTGGAACTGGTGAATATCAATCCCTGCAAGCGGGCGGGAGTATCACCATGAGCGGTACAGTTGACCTTTGTACCTTACAAAATGATTTTGATATCATTGAGAATCAAGGGGGCTTATGCTTTGGAAGCGTGAGTTGTAACTAAGGAATGGGAATCAAATAACGTGTGCATTCTGACTTGTCTTTTTGTTCG
>CAZLLL010000053.1:0-10527 GCA_964560255.1 uncultured Methylomonas sp. | reverse complement strand
AGTTAGGAGTTAAAAAAATGGCTGCCAGCGACACTTAGGAACGTGCACGAAATAACTTAAGCAACTTGCTTGTCTTTTTATCCGTCTTCAGCGTTGTAGAAATAGTTACGTAGCTGGCTATGCGCCTATTTCTACGTCTTGAATACGAATAAAAATACTGCGCCAGTTGCCC
This sequence comes from uncultured Methylomonas sp., assembly GCA_964560255.1. Classification (GTDB taxonomy): domain Bacteria; phylum Pseudomonadota; class Gammaproteobacteria; order Methylococcales; family Methylomonadaceae; genus Methyloprofundus. The sequence continues at coordinate 10,355 of CAZLLL010000053.1, read as the reverse complement.
AACTTATTCCGTGCACGTTCCTTACTGTGCTATTGGTCTGGTCTTAAGCCCATAGCCAAAAAAGTTTGTAAAGTAGCGCGCTGAAATATAGACGTATAGGATGTGCTGAGGCACGAAGCGCATCCTATGTCAAAATGCTTAATTTAATGGCGGCTATGCGGCATACTACTACAAACGTTAAGGACGTAACTGATTAATAAATTCTTCTGCTTTAAGCGGCTTTCCTTGTTGTTGATAAAAAGCCGCTAAAGCGGCGATAACTCTCTTATCATTAGCAGCCAGCGCATAGGCGCGTAATAGTGCTTTTTCAGATTCGGGTACTTTATGCAAGCGTTGCAATAACAAACCATAATTGTAATAAATGCCAGACTGCTGGGGCATCAATGACGCTGCCTGTTTAAGATGCTGGGCAGCCGTTTCAAGCTGCTGTTGCTCTACCAGTAGCAGTGCCAATGAATAATGCAAATGTCCCGCTTCAGGGATAAATTGTAGGCCTTTTCTAAAGACTTGAGCCGCTTCTTGTTTTCGTCCCGTTGCATAATACAGGTTTGCCAAACCAGCATAAGCGGGTGCAAAATAGGCATCACGGGCAATACTTGCCTGATAAGATTGTTCGGCTGATTTCGCGAGTCGCATATTGGCATATAAATTACCTAGATTCAAATACCCTTCAGGGTGGTCATTCAAAGCCATCTGTGCCGCTTTATATTCTTCAATTGCGTGTTTGAATTGCTGTTGTTGCGTCTTATTCAGCTGCTCTTTTGGTACACCTGCCAGTACTCGTGCCGCTTCAATACGTACCCCTTGCACAGGGTCATTTAACATCGCAATCACTTCCTTAAAACGGTGTTTCTCAGGTAACTTATCCAGCCCCATTAATGCGGTACTGCGTACTAAAGGTGAGTTATCTGCCAACGCATCCAGTATCACGTTATAGACGGCGAAACCATAGTTAGGTAATAAATCCAATGCCGTTGCTTTCACAATCGCGGACTGTTCAGGCGATTTGATTAACTCAATCAAATCTGGCAATACGTCTGCATTGACATAACGTGCTTGAGTTATGGTGGCTGCAATATTAGGTCGTTGTTGCCATTGCTGCCCATACCATTTATCCATCGCCTGAACAGCCCAGCTATTTGCCTTATCACTGTGGCATTTTATACAGGCATTAGGCACGCCCCATTGCGCTGAAATATCAGGGCGTGGTATGGAGAAACTATGATCGCGGCGTGGATCGACCTGCATATAAGTTGTTTCAGGCATATGACAATTGACGCATAATGCACCCGATGAACCTGGGGCATGAAAGTGATGTTGTGCGGAGTTATAACTTTTTTCTTTAAGAGAGGAAAACGGTTGGGTCGGCGCGTTTTTCTGGTGACAACGCACACATAAACTATTATCCATCGCACGTACTTTTAAGCTATGAGGATCATGACAATCCATGCATTGAACCCCTTTTTGGTACATTTTTGACTGCACAAAAGAGCCGTACACATACACTTCATCCAGTATTTGACCATCACTGTGGTAAACCCCTTCACGCAATAGCTCAGGCATAAAATCATCAAAGAAAGAACGCCCATGTGCATCATTTTTACTGACCGAAAAACGACGCGAATGACAACGTGCGCAACTTTCAACCTGCTTTTGAGGACTCATCTGCGGATAATCAACGATTAACCCCTTGCTAGGATAGTTCTGTTGTTTTTGTTTGTCACTTTGCGACCAAACGACATGTTCACTCCCAGGTCCATGGCAAGACTGGCAACTAACATTTACTTCTGACCACGTAGTATGATAGGTACTTGTCGCGACAACATACTTAAGTGACATATTGGTCATATGACATTCCATGCAGGAAGAATTTGCCGTAAAAGCACGTCCTGTCCAGTGTAAAGGACTGCCTGGTGTAATTTTTTCATTCGGGTATAAATCAAACCACTGTTTTTTTTCAGTGTCCCATGCAACGGTAAATGCTTGTAACTTATTTTTAGGCAACTGTAATAAATATTGTTGCAATGGCTTAACGCCAAACGTATATTTTACTTCAAAATCAGCATATTGCCCATTTTCTCCAATGGTATTGACAAAATAGCGTTTGCCTTTTTTAAAAAACCGGCTGGTGACACCAGCATCCGTAAAGGACAGATTGTCAAAATTAGCCAGCACGGTCTTTTCATTGGCTACCTGCATGGCCTTTTCATGGTCTGAACCCAGCCAACTTTTAGCCTGCTCAGCATGGCATGTTATACAGCGTTGCTTATTGACAAAATCAGCTTTAATTTGGGTCGCCGCACTCGCATCTGAACCAAACAAATAGCAAAAAATAACGGCCCATATACATATGAAAAAAAGCACGCAAAATAAAGGCGAAAACTGTTGTATTTGAACCTTTAGGAACGTGCACGAAATAACTTCGACAACTGGCTTGTCTTTTTGTCCGTCTTCGGTGTTGTGGCAACAGTTACGTAGCCAGCTATGCGCCTGTTGCCACGCCTTGAAGACAAACAAAAATCCTGTGCCAGTTGCCGAACTTATTCCGTGCACGTTCCTTAGCTTTTCAATAGTCATCACACTACCACCTTCTGAACATTAGCCTGTTCAAGCGTATCATTCAATAAGTGCTTATGTTTTCGCCACTTTTCCTTATGCGGCGAAGAAAGAGTCAAACGCGATACAGGCAGCGGCTCCTCACACCTTGCTGCCATGTCTTGCTGCCAGTCAAAGCCGGTAAACTGACTGATCGCAGAGATACTTTCCAGCGGTGCATCAATCAAGTTTTGATAATCCAGGGACATCCAGTCGGAATCCGCTAGTTTTGCCAAGTCATTTTGAATCGTCTTATTGCTGACTTGCCATTGTTGTGTCGCTATCTCTGCGACACTGGCATTAAGCCATTGATGCCAGTATGGAATGAGTAAGAAGCTCCAATATTGATAGCGGTATTCAGGTAAATTACGATAGGAAATAAACCGCTGCGAACGCCAGCCATCAATTAAACTACTGACATTACTGTTTTGTTCACGATGCAGATATATAAATAAAGCATCTGGAAATAAGGCTTTAATAAAAGGGATGCGCAAGGCATTTTTAGGTGTTTTTTCGATAAATCGAATACTGGCGGGTCGCTCATCAGCTGGGAGCGTTAAAAAATGCCGGTGTTGCTTATCTTGTAGTTGCGCCATAAACATTTTAATAACAGCCTGTTTAACGGCGGCACTTGCATTTTCAGCATTCAGGCAATTTGAATGCCATGCATTGTCTCGTGGATGCAAGCCAGTAATCGCCTCTAGTTGTGCATGATTTTCCTCACCGGTACTCCAGACCTCATTAAATTGAAGCAATGTTTCAAATAACAAGGTACTTCCTGAGCGAGGCGCGGAAACAATAAAAACAGGCCGATCAAAGTGTACTATAGTACTCATTTGACTGGTGTCTACCGGTTTACGTTGGCGAGCTTTGTTTAAAGTTTTGCGATTAATTCGTTGCGGTGCCGGCGGGAAAAAATTTAGCTGGAAAGCAATGTTATCTAAAATATGCTTAATAAGCTTTTGGTTTTCAGCAGGCATCTGCGTCAAAAATGCATTAATCATTTTTATAACAGTGTTTTGCAGCTGATTCAAGGCGCTTTTATATTGCCATTCACCTTGATAGTCACGACCAAACCTAATGCTCAAATTCCGCCATTTATTCAGAAAAAGGGACGCTTCTCGATCAAGTGCTTGCCACTTTTCTTCAGGCAAATACTCAACACAGCATTGCAAAACCGTTGCTAAGCCTTGTTCTATCTGAATGACCGAAAGTATATCCAGGCGCGTAGCCACCTTATTCAATGATGCGTCTTCAAGTCCTGCCAATATATTACGCAAATGCTGAGTAGCAAATAGCTCGGCACTCGCTAGCGTATTTAAATCACTGTTTACGATCGCGGGTTGATCCTGTCGGAGCACTTCGATAGCCAGATAAAGTAAACTGTTCGGTACCTCATTAAGCAAATAGTTAGCCAGTTCCTCAAGCTTGACATGAGCTATCGCCTGGCTGCTAATACTCTGCAAATCCAGATAAACAGTCTGATAAAACAGCGGATGTGATGCATTCTGATATATCACCGAGCCTGAGCCACTCAGCAAGGGCTGAGATACCAGATAGACACGTCCCAAGGGAGCTTTAAAACAGCTCAAAAAGGCAATTAACATCGGACAATTTTGTAGTACGTCACTCGTTTGCAGCTGCCCAGACATCGGTATATCCTGAATTTGTAACCCACCTACCGAAACAAGACTGATCACAGTGGGTTTAACCGGTGTGCCCACAGCCCCTTGCTCAATGGCTATCTTCTCAGAAAAGCACTGCTTTGCTTCCTTTCTTAAAGCGAGACGAAAAGCGGCTAAGTTAGAACACATATTAATACGGATCTCATGCTAAGGGAGCTGGAAATAAATAAACGTCCAATATTGGGCAGTATTTTTGTTCGTCTTCAAGGCGTAGTAACAGGCGCATAGCTAGCTATGAAACTGTTACTACAACGTAGAAGACGGACAAAAAGACCAGCAATCTTGGATGATTATTTGTTTCCATCTCCCTAAGCTTTATATATCAATTGCCTGCAATGCCTGGCCCAATTGCTTGCCGACATAGTCGGCATGCAATAAACCTTTGCGAGTCATCTTTAACTCGCTTGGGGCAGAATCAGTCGTTGTTTTTGTCAGACTAATAAAATCATTGTCGAGTAACTCGGCAATCATCGGTGCGCATAATTTCTCCAGACGATAACCAAAATTTGTAGCAAAAAGATCCAGATCCAGGCGCATGACTTTCATACCTAATACGGCTGCACGTACCATTTTGTCTTTACAGCTCAGTTTCTGACCACGACTAAAGGCTAAATCCCCTGATTCAATGGTCTGCATATATTTTTCGGGGTCATTCGTATTTTGAAATAAATAATCTCCTATCTTGCCAAAAGCAGATGCCCCTAAGGGTAAATTATCCTGCCCTGACCAGACACTCGGTGTATGCACATGTGTATGTGCACCATTTTTAGTAAACGCAAAAAAACTCCACGGTTTATAGTCAGCCTTGTCAAAAGCATCGAGTGCATATTCCATATACTCCATTTCTTCAGTATTATTAGGTAAACGAATGGCATCCTTACGCAAATCTCGATAATACTGAGTATTCGCAAACACCTCTGTTTTATATACGGTAATACTTTCCACACCTGTGGCCAGTGCTTTTTGCACGCTGTTCTGCCAAGTGGGCAAGGTATCCCCTGCCAGACCACTCATCAAATCAATATTAACCGTGACATTTAGGCTTTGCGCAATATTGATGGCTCTAATGACCTTGGCAGCGGTATCTTTACGCTGGGTATGCTTAATCACATTATCGTCTAAGGACTGGACCCCCATACTGATACGCGTCACAGGAACCGGCAAGTCTGCCATCGAATCTGCTGCTTTCTGAGTCATAGAGACGGGTTCGGCCTCAATACTAAACTCCGCCCCTTGAATATTGGCAAAGGTATCTTTTATACATTGTGCTATCTGCTGTAGGTGCACTCTTTGCAGCATCGTTGGCGTTCCTCCACCAAAATAGATCGAGCGAATCGGGCGCTCATGCAATCGATTATGCTTGGCTGAAAGCTCCATTTCTTTACAAATAGCATCCGTATAGCGGTCTAAGTCAGACTTGCTAGCACCTGTCACAACACGGTAATAACAATAGCTGCACTGTTGCGCACAAAAAGGAATATGTACATAAATATTCAGTGGTTCAGGCTGATACATATCGGCAGCACTGAACTCCCGCCATTGTGCTACATTGGGGTAATTGGTCACAAAACCGGGGCGGTTTGCTTCCGCACTCGTTAACAATCCACGCGAGGTAGACAATCCGAGTTCTTGTTTGATGGGTATAATCGTTGACATGGTACAATCCTACTAATCGTAATTAAAGACATAACACTTGATGTTCCAGTTTTTGTCGTATGTTGATTTTATTATCTATTTTTGATTTCGATAAAATTAAGTTTACCTTTAAAATCAATGCACTAACTTTTATTGCAATAAAATCTAGGTGCCTTCAAACCCAGATATAGCTGAAAACTGGAACATCGAGTAACACCCGATACAGTGCTATACCGTGGGCATAGAGGCTATTTTGTTCTCTACAAATTCGGTTAAGGTCGTCAGATTTTCAAAAGGTTCCATACTAAGCTCATCATCTGAAAACTGAAAACCAAAAGACTGCTCTAATAGACTGATAAATTCCATTACAGCTATAGAGTCAAGACCAATGCCCCCTTCAAGCAGGGAAATATCATCACGGATACTATCCTTATCAATTTTAATATCCAGATCATTGGCAATGATGTGTTTTAGGCGTTCGATTGTGGTGCTCATAGAAGCTCTTCCTGATTTTTTAGTTAGTAATATGTTTGTTAAGCGTTTGACGATCGACCTTGCCATTTGGCAGTAATGGAAAGCTGTTTAGCAAGATGATTTCGTCTGGAACTGCGTATCGTGGTAGATGCTCAAAACATCGCTGGCGAATACTTTCGGTGGAAATCGTACGTGTTGCCGTTGAACGCTCAGCTAAACAACAGGCATATAATTTCAAGCCACGTACCGTTGATTCTTGCTGGCTACTCAGTACCAATGCCTGAGTGACTTCCCCGGTTTTGATCAAAGCATTTTCGATATCACTGAATTGCACCAGAAATCCGGCTCGATTAATACTATTACCCTCCCGACCCATTAATTCAAAGCGCCCATCTGGCAATGACCTAGCTGTATCACCGGTTAAATAAGCGGCGGTATTGACGCTCAGTTGCTGCCCTTGATGATTAACATAGCCTTCAAAGCCATAAGGGTGACGACACGATATGGTATTTGTATCTGGCGCAATATCAAACTCAACATTTGGCATGGGTAGCAGTCCACCAGATTTATCCATTTGTACATCAGGCGAGGTAGTCGCGGCGGCCCCCATTTCCGTACATCCATATAAATTAGTCAATGTACCAAAGCGGGTACAGTAGTCATGATAAAGGGGCTCTGCCAAAGCGTCGCCAGCACTGATCGTTTGCGTATAGGGTTTACTATTGCGTCGACCTTTAAGTAACATTGTGCAAAGTGTTGGATTTAAGTAAACAATATCAGGGTTAAATCGACGCTCATGACTCATAAAACGCAAAATATTCGTATTCGCTTGCACATCAAGCGATGCACCTGCCAACAGACAAGGAATAAAAGCGGCTCCTAAACCATACATATGAAAGATAGGGACTGCAATGCTTACCCTTGAGCCGGCATGCAACCTAAAACGTTGCACACAGTTAGAGGCATTGCCTAATAAAGCATGGTGACTGAATACGACAATCTTGGCATCCCCCATACTGCCGGATGTACGCAACATTAATCGCGACTCATGCAAATTAAGTGATTGCCATGCCTGAATGCTAAAATCCTCATGCAAAACAATCTTCATTAAACCTGGCATGGCTACAGCTGTTAACTCATGCTCGGTAGCTAATGCAGCAACGCTTAAATGTATCCGGCAGAAAGCAGGTATATCAGGTTTAAAACCGGGCTCTTTTAAGGCATTACCTGCAGGGGGAAGCAATAAGATATGTTGGCCACGGTAAAACAAAGCCAACAAGGTTATTAATGAGGCTAGCGTATTGTGGCATTCAAAGGCGACACAGTCATTTTTCTTGATCCCCTGCTGTTGCAAGTAAAGCTCAAGCGCAGAAAAATAAGCGGGTAACTCGTTATACTTGATTTGTGCCTGCCCATCCTCCATGCAATGTTCCGCAGACACTGCAGAGCGGGACAATCTATCCAGTACCGTCACAAAGGAATCAGTATCGGAAAAAGGAGTCAGGGTATGTTTACTATTTTCTAAATTCATTTATAAACAATAAGTTGAAATTTTTTCTGTTTTTAGCTAGGCGCGTTAAACTGACACAACGATTGCTATATGCTCTTAAAGCGTCCATAGGCACATCAAATAGTTGCATAACCCTCTGCCTAGGAGGCTGTCCAAGAATGAAACTCAATAAATACAATAGCTTAAATTGACTTCTAAGTACCTAAAAAATCATCAAGAATGGGTGTTATTTGTAAGTATCTGAAATTAGATAGCTTATTCCCCCCCCCCTTCTAAAATAATAATTTTTCATTTTTATTCTAAGTAATTGAATTAAAATGAATTGTGTTCTTGGACAGCCTCCTAGTCATTCACTCAGGAATGTGAATTTTATAACTTACGGATTTGACTTGTCTTTTTAAGTACTCATGCATTATTATTTGTAACTACTCAGGCTATTGTTTCCTGAGCTGTGGGGGTATTTGTGGTCTAAAAAGTAGCTAAACCGTTAAAAAACGCCTCTTTCTCTGCCTTTATCATCCAAAATGAAGTACCAAAATCGCTACAGCTCAATAAATCATAGCCTGAGTAGTTACTATTATTTTAACTAAAATTACGGAAGATAAAATTCATCACTTTCGATAAAAAACTCTATTTTTTTGTCAAAAAATATTCAAATTTTCAAAAATTACATTAAATCTTGGAGATTTTGTATTTTTTTAAAAATGTTAAATCAATTTTGCATGAGTACTTATCCGTCTTCTTTGTTGCGTAAACAGTTACGTAGCCTGCTATGGAATGAGAATCAAATAACTTGGGCATTCTGACTTGTCTTTTTGCTCGCCTTCTGCGTTGTGGAAACAGTTACGTAGCCAGCTATGCGCCTGTTACCGCGCCTTGAAGGCAAGCAAAAATACTGCGCCATAATTGCACAACTTATTCAATTCTCATTCCTATGTGCTTGTTTACGCGCCTCGAAGACGAACAAAAATCCTGCGTCAAATGCACACGTTATTTCATTCCCATTCCTCACCTCTAGCTTAAAATAACGAGAATTCGTAACTATTCAGGCTATTGTTTCCTGGGCTGTGGGGGTATTTGTGGTCTAAAAAGCAGCTAAACCGTTAAAAAATTCCTCTTTCTCTGCCTTTATCATCCAAAATGAAGTACCAAAATCGCTACAGCTCAATAAATCATAGCCTGAGTAGTTACGAGAATTCAATAATACCCGTTCCCCATAGCCTACATTCTAAACAAGTAAAGGTTAATTATGTTACTTGCTGAGTACTCCAGTCACTCTATTCTCCCTTAAACGCTTAGCTACTTTAGCATGAGTGATACCTCGAATCGCTCAAAAAATTGTTACGATTTGTTAACGCCTTCTGTCATTGAGTTTTTATTCGCCAGTTTCAGAGAGACTATGAAAGTATTTGAAAATATGGCATCTTTCATTGGTAGTTGGTTAATTTTTCCTTGTCTCTACGAGGAAACCCCGTGGTAATGAATGAAGATGGTATCCTGTTTAAATTCCCTGCTAAAAATCATTTAAAAAACTAACAGTTGAAAAATAGTTCTAAATATATTAGCGTATCGACCATGAACAGAGCAGATATTTCTAATACTCGATGTTCCAGTTTTCAGCTATAACTGAGCTTGAAGGCACCTGGATTTTGTTGCAATAAAAGTTAATCCATTGATTTTAAAGGTAATCTTAATTTTATCGAAATAAAAAAAAGATAATAAAATCAACATGCTACAAAAACTGGAACATCGAGTAATACACTGGATAGCCTCCATCCCGAGTTAAGCCAACTAAATGATAAGGCATAAAAGGCAGCGATTTCTGACATTTTGAATATAGTTGAAACATTGGTCTCTCAGGTTGATGAGTTAGAAAAGGAAAGTCAGGCTACCTCTTTAAGACGGGACAAACACAGACCTATCTTCTGAGTTTCTGTATCATTAGCGAATGATAAAAAACAGAATAACACAGAAAATACGAGAAGCCAGCAAAGCGATTATTACAGGAATTCCTCAAGTAGGCAAACAATCGGTTCGGAAACTTGCGGAACGAATTGGTCGCTCTAAAAGTAGTGCACATCGTCACCTTAAAGCCATCGACAAACGCGCTCAGTACCCTGAATCATCACAGTGGGAAACCGAGGCCGGGAGTGCCTGGCTAAGATTAATGTTTTTTTCTACTTTATACCAGTTCGGTTTGAAGTCAGGAGTCGGAGCCGATAGCCTGTCAGAGTTTTTTACCTTGGTTCGAGTGGATACTCACATCGGCGTATCCCCCTCCGCCATCCGCACACAGTTGAATGAGATGGAACGATTACTGCCGGAGTTTGGCTACCTCTTTAATGCGGAATAAAAAAGATCTTTAGTTATAGTGGCCGAAGTTAGAACTAACCTAGGCTGTCGAAGCCCCATAACCTATATGGTAGAGTGTGTTTAAATTCAATGCCTTAAAGTTT
>CAZLLL010000052.1:0-10529 GCA_964560255.1 uncultured Methylomonas sp. | reverse complement strand
GCTTTTTTGGTGGTATTATGGGAGCCGCTTTTTATTTAACCTGACCTTTTAGATACAATACCTTCGCCAAAATAAAAAAGCATAAGCCATTGAATTTAAATGGTTACAATGCCTAGTATTTGCTAATTTTGATTAAAAATGCTGTTAACTTTACGCCATACAGAGTTTTTAATCATGGTTTAGGCATCAGAAAATTACAACCTATTGTTTTATTTATAAGCACGATCTGATTTTTGGCGAAGGTATTGTTAGATAAAGAGATAGTTTATATTATCGTAACTACTCAGGCTATGATTTATTGGGCTGTAGCGGTTTTGGCACTTCATTTTGGATTATAAAGGCAGAGAAATAGATATTTTTTAACTGTTCAGCTGCTTTTTATGCCACAAATATCCCTACAGCCTAGGAAACAATAGCCTGAGGTAGTTACCGCATGTGTTAGTGACGTATTAATAACGTTCTTATGTGAAGTATGATTTTTTGTATTCTACAAATAATATTTATCTGGAGATTTAGGGTTGTGCAAATTATTCCTGTTATTGATATTAAAGCGGGGCAAGCGGTACTCGCAAAACAAGGTGACAGAGAAAATTATCAACCACTTTCAACACTATTATGCGCTTCTAGTCAGGTGGAAGAGGTTATAAACGCTTATTTAAATCTATATTCATTTTCTCAAATCTATCTTGCTGACCTTGATGCTTTGATGGGGACGAGCAACAATCGCAGTTTGATTAATTCACTAATAAAGAGCTATCCGCAGTTAGATTTTATAGTCGACTGTGGTACACAGAACACCTTAAGCTCCATGAAAAACTTGCAAGAAATTATCGGTACCGAATCAGTAGATAAAAATACTTTGAAAAAGATTAAACAGCGAACGAATAACTTTATTTTATCTCTGGATTACTGTACATTGGGTAAGCCTATGGGTGACCCTCTTCTATATAATAGTCCTGCATTATGGCCTAAAGTATTAATTATCATGTCCCTAGGCCAGGTAGGAAAAAATAGTGGACCTGACTTAATAAGGCTACAACAATATAGCAATACTTATCCTGATTTTAACTTTATTGCGGCGGGGGGTGTTCGTCATAAAGAGGATTTAATTCAACTGCAAGAAATAGGCATACAGCAGGTCTTAGTCGCGAGTGCTTTACATCTCGGTATTCTAACAGCATTCGATATTCAGGAGTTTTGTACCTGATACTGGGAACCAATTCACACAAATTTTTAGAAAAAACCTTATAATGTAAGTTTATGTTAATAAACTTACTTAAAGTCGGTTATGGAATAACTTACTTTGAACACAATCTATTGAAATACAAGGAGATTAATGATACTCATGGCAAAAGAATCTATAGATATATATGGGAAAATATACACTCAAAGCGACATTTTCAATGAGCCTGATGAATATATACGTTTGGCAGCAGCCAGTCAGGGCTTTGCACTTGGTCAGTTAATTCATGACAAATCGCATATCGTCAGATCATCTATTGCCAGAGTTAAATATGGGCATGAACAGCTTGCGACAGATAAAAACTGGAAGGTCAGGGCAACGGTAGCAAAATATTGTAAACCGAATATACTCAACATCATGATTAATGATGAGAATCATTTTGTACGTTATGTGGTTGCTAAGCGTGGGTTTCATCTCGAACACTTTCTTGCAGACCCTGATGAAGAAATTGCTGACCTTGCACGCTATGAATTAAGTCAAACTATAGACTGAAAGTCGTTATTTTGGCTAAAGCCGACTAAAAGCATACACTAACTCAAGTCAGTCTTTCTTGATGGGCACCCTTTGAAACATTTCACCATATCGCTCACCCAAGGGAGATGGAAACAAATAATCATCCAAAATTAGGCATCCTTCATTTATCGGTTTACACTTTGGCAGGAGTGCAATAGCTTTAGCTATTGCTGTGTACTGAAAAAGCTAAAGCTTTTTTACTCCTGCACTGATTCATACTTTAAAAGTGTAAACTACCTTTAGGGACAAATGAAAGATGCCCAATATTGCGAGTCTTTTTGTCCGTCTTCTGCGTTGTAGCAACAGTTACGTAGCCAGCTATGCGCCTGTTACTACGCCTTGAATACGAACAAAAATCCTGTCCAATATTAGACGATTATTTATTTCCAGCTCCCCAAATATTTGGGTGGATAAGATATATACAGATGAATAGGGTCTTACTCACGACACCTCTGATAATTTTATTATCATTTTGATCACAAACCTAGCGAATAATATCTCTAACTTGCTCTCCGGTTTCCTTTGTTAATGAGTCATGTCTGTACTTTGTAAAATGGGAGTTGAGGAGCCTTTTTCTAATAAAACCTCCCCTAACCCTTCCTTGATAAGGAGGGGGACTGAACGGTTACAAAAATAGAGCGCATTATTTGAGGGTACGCTTTAAACTAGGATCTCACCCTCTAAATAAGGAACGTGCACGAAATAACTTGGGCAACTTGCTTGTCTTTTTATCCGTCTTCAGCGTTGTATAAATAGTTACGTAGCTAGCTATGCGCCTATTTATACGCCTTGAATACGAATAAAAATACTGCGCCAGTTGCCCAACTTATTTCGTGCGCGTTCCTAAGCGATATTTTAAATCGAAGTAAGTGGTTGTTTTATAATAATTAAATATTTATTTATTATGGGTTACTTAAGAGGTGAGGTACTAGTAATATTGTAATGATAATAGACAGAATAAATGAAACACTTTTCCAGAAAATAACGGGGTGACGTTCTATGAGTGGTGGACGAGTCTTATTTAGAAATTCTTTATTGGGATGACGTAAGTCAAATATAAATTCAGATAATTCCTGATAGCGTTTATTAGGCATTGGATGTACGGCTTTTTTAAGTGTCTCATCAATCCACAGCGGGATTTCTTGATCATCATCTGACAAAGGGGCATATTTTAATTTTTTTTGTGCAGCTCTGCTCATGGATTTTGCTACTTGAGTGCCGTAAGGTAGCTTTCTAGTCAGCATTTGATAAGTAATCACTCCCAAAGAAAACAGATCCGAGCGAGGTGTGCCACTTTCACCTAAAAAATATTCTGGTGCAGTGTATTGTACCGTACCTAACAGTTTGGTTTGGTCAAAGGGAGAGGCAATTTCGTTGATGCCTGCTATCTTTGTAGAGCCAAAATCAATGATTTTTACCGTACCGGTACTATCAATCATGATATTTTCAGGTCTTAAATCCTGATGTAACATTTCCAGGCGATGAAAAGCGCGTAAGCCTTTAGCAATTTGTTCAATTATTCCACGTACAGTTTCTATATCAGGTTTGGGATTATCAATCATCCACTGAGTTAATGTTTGTCCTTTAATATATTCTGTAACAACATATAAAAAATGACGTTGCCGGGTGAGTGAACAAGGCTTCAATACGTGTGCACTATTGATGCGGCGGGCAATCCATTCCTCCATCAGGAATCTTTCCAGATAGGTGAGGTCAGCTTGCAGGCCTATAGACGGTGTTTTTATGACAATCTGAATGCCTGTTTGAATATCTACGGCCAAGTACACATGGCTGCGGCTACTGGCATAAAGTTGCCTGATAATGGTATAGCCATCAAAAATCTTTCTAGCTTCCAGTATTGGCGGGAAGGGTAGTTCGGTTAACTGCTGATGAATTTCAGCGGCATTTTGACAGGGTAGCTGATCAACTCTGATAATCTGTATGGTGAGATTATCATCACTTCCTTTTCTGTAGGCTTCTTCTGCAATTTTTTTAGCGGCTATGTCCAGATCATCGGCAGACTTATTGATGATATCAATCATAAAGTGCGAGTTGATAAATTCATAAATACCATCTGTCGTTAAGAGAAAAACATCACCTCTATTGACTGATAGTGCTTGATAATCAATTTCAAGATGGGCATTGATGCCCATTGCGCGGCTAAGATAGCTTTTATTCTCTGAAACCCACAGCCGATGATCCTTGGTTAATTGTTCCGGCTCATTATCACGTAAACGATAGATCCGTGTATCTCCAAGATGAAATATATGTGCTGTTGTAGATTTGATAACCATGGCACTTAATGTGCAGACATAACCTCGATCTTTATTAAAACGATATTGACCCTGCTGGGTCTGTGAATATAACCAGGAATTGGTGGCGGTTAAAACCTGTTGTACAGATTTTTTTACCGACCAGGTTTCTGAGGTACAATAATAATCTTCCAGAAAACCTGTGACAGTGGCTTCACTGGCCAATTGACCGACATCGCTACTGCTAATGCCATCGGCCAAAGCAATGGCAATTCCCTTTGAGGTTAATTGAGGTTCTTCGGGAGTGTAGACCCCGTGAAAATCCTGATTAATTTTCTTACGGCCTTTATCAGAATATTGTCCTACAGAAATTTTTAATTGATTTGACATAGTAAAAAGACCTCTATTCAGTATAGAACAGAGGCTCTGTTATATCTGTTAAAGCATGATTATAGATTACGTTCAGGACTCATTTTTACATGAGTATAATAGAGTGGTAACCCTACAAAAACAAATCCGCCGACCATATTTCCCAGTACAGTTGGCAGCTCATTCCAGATTAAATAGTCCATTATAGTAAATCCACCCCCCATAATCATCGAAAAGGGGAATAAGAACATATTGACAATTGAATGCTCAAAGCTCATATAGAAGAAAAGCATAATCGGCATCCACATGGCCGCCATTTTTCCCGTTGCAGAAGTTGAAATCATTGCACCCACAACACCCATTGACACCATCCAGTTACATAACATGCCGCGAATGAAAATTGTTATCCATCCGGCTAAACCATATTGTTTATAACCTAAGGTTCTGGATTCGCCAATTGTGCCGACCTTCGCCGCGATGGCCCCACCATCGGTGTTATATCCATAAGTCAGAATAAAGGACATCATAAAAGCAACGGTTAAAGCACCGGCGAAATTTCCCATGAAGACTAAGCCCCAGTTGCGCAAGACCTGATTGACTGTGACTCCCGGTCTTTTGTCGATAAGAGCAAGCGGTACCAGAGTAAAAACCCCTGTTAACAGGTCAAATTTCATTAGGTATAACATAATGAACCCAACAGGGAAAAGTACGGCACCTAATAAAGGTGAACCTGTTTTTACCGTTACTGTAATCGCAAATATAGCGGCAAGTGCCAGAGTGGCTCCCGCCATAAAAGCGCGAATCAAAGTATCTTTTGTTGACATATAAACTTTAGATTCACCAGCGTCAACCATTTTTGTAACAAATTCTGTAGGTTCTAAATAAGACATTGTTATTTCTTTTTGAATAGGGATTAAAGTAATTTATAAAAGAGAGTTATATAAAATTTGGGTTACCAACCCACGCAGCTGGTCTCAATTTATGGTTTTTAAAAAGGACTACTAACTTTAGGCAGGGTAAGTTATCTACATGATGTAAATTTGTCTCGCCTAAAGTTGGTCGCCTAATTTTTACATAACATATTAATTTAACTAGCAAAAAATATACCAAAAAATAGAGAACATAGAGCCTACTCAATATTGTTATTTTTTTCATGGTTATTCAGCCTATTACAGAAGTTTACTATTTTTTTACAAAACTATTTGATTTGTAATATGATTTTTAAAAGATATCTGAGAAGCTATTGCACTATTTTGGGGTGCTATATTGAGCGATAGTGCAGCAAAGATCTGAAAAACATCAGGGACTTATATTTATGCGGGGCATGTAGAGCGGACTTCAGTCCGCAGATCTATAATTCGATCCTCAAGTTTTTGAAGATATGGCTACGCACTTAAGACGGGACAAATTTACATGCTATTCAAAACCTAGCCCGAGTTAGCAGCTTTCCTTAAAAACAATAAATTGAGATGAGCTGTGTAGGTTGTGGGTGAGGCACGAACCCCAACACTTTGGCTATGGTATTTTGTTGGGGTTCGTGCCTCACCCACAACCTACACCTTTAAATGAATGGCCTACAAATATTAAGCATGTCCCGTCTTAAGTTTGTAGCCGAAGATATTTAAATGCGAATTTTTCAATTTAGCATAGATCAATTGTTTACAAAAAAATTGAGGATTGAGTATAAGCCATTGTAATTTTGTCATTATCCATTATTTTTTATCTCAGGCACTTGTTATTTCAATAAATTCATGAAAAATGAGTCACCTTAAAGGGGCGATCATAGCGGACTAAAGTCCGCTCTACGCCCTATTCCAAAAAATCCGTAAGATACTTACAGTTCTGGAATAATCATCGTCCCTTCTGCCACTTTAACGACTTCACCGCCAACGCGTATCGTTAAAGTATCTTCACCCTTATGATCCATTTCCAGATTGAGCACACTGCGGCGCATATTTTTGTCACCGCGCTGCACGGCAAAAGTATATGTCCCTTTTTGCATATGGCTAAAGGAGCATAAAAACGCTGCTAATGAAGCCATTGCAGAGCCAACAGGAGGATCATCCTGTAGACCAATATTAGGGCCAACCAGACGGGCAGCAAAATCCGAATCAGGGTAAGGTGTTTTAGGTGATATTAATAATATTTCTTGCGCTGCTGTTTGTGGCGCAAGAGACTGACTCCAGGCAGCAAAGTCAAATCTGGCTTTGCGCACCGTTTCATAATAAAACATAGGTACAATCAAATAGGGTACACCGCAGGAAACTAGGCGAGTGGCATATTTTTTATTATCAATATAGGCCGCATTAATACCTAAAAAGCTAGCTAACTCAGCCTCAGAGGGAGTGAAATAATCCACAATAGGTGACACTGTGCGGGTATATTGCACAAAGCACGGTTTGCCATCAATATTGTTTACATTGGCAGTGGCTATTCCTGCGTTTTGCTTAAAAACCACAGAAGAACAGGTACCATTAAATGCTAATTTATTACATAAAGCCAAAATATAGGCAGCTGCAATGATAGGGTGCCCTGCATAATTAATTTCACCTAAGGGGGAGAAAATCTGCATACGGAAATGATTGTCTTCGCCCGTAATTTTTGATAAAAAAACGGTTTCAGTTAAATTTAATTCACGTGCAACCAAGGTCATTTGCTGCTTGCTTAAACTATCTGCATCAGGGAAAACAGCAATTTGTGCGCCATTAAATATCTGATGGGTGAAAACATCAGCAATAAAATAGGTGTAATTCATCGTCTTAAGTCTCCATATTCACTTCTACGCGATCATTTGCTATGCGAATTGTATAGACAGTATTTTTAATGCTGTCATCTTCAAAACAAAGCCCTGTTTTTAAACTAAAATGTTGCTTATGCAAAGGGGAGGATACCATCGGTTCACCTTGTATGTCACCAATCAAACCACGTGAGAGTACCTGAGCTTTGCCAAAGGGGTCGTAATTATCAATGGCATACACAGCATTTTCTTTAGGCATATAAAAAATGGCAAGCTGTTTACCTGCGATTAATGCGCAGACACCTGAATCAGGCTGTAAGTCATTTAAGGCACAAATATCAATCCACTGACTCATTAAACTTCCTCCACAAGAGCAAAGTGCTGACGTTCATCTTCATTAGCTGGGCGAATTTGTCCACGCTCTTCAACAAAGATAATATTGTCATCAGTTTTATCACTATTCACAAAATGGCGAAAACGTTTCAATTTAGTTTCATCTTCAATGGTGGTTTTCCACTCGCACTGATAAGTATCAACGACATTTTGCATCTGCTTTTCTAGCTGTTCACATACGCCAAGTTTATCTTCAATGACTACGGATTTTAAATAGTCTAATCCGCCTTCCATATTCTCCATCCATACCGAGGTGCGTTGTAAAATATCAGCGGTACGCACATAAAAGATAAGTACACGGTCTATATATTTAATTAAAGTCTCTTTGTCCAGGTTGGTTGCAAATAAATCTGCGTGACGAGGTTTCATGCCACCATTTCCACAGACATAAAGGTTCCAGCCTTCTTCTGTTGCAATGATGCCAATGTCTTTACCCTGTGCTTCGGCACACTCACGCGTACAGCCTGACACAGCAAATTTAATTTTATGCGGTGAACGTAAGCCTTTGTAGCGATTTTCTAATTCAACGGCCAGACCAACACTATCATCAACTCCGTAACGACACCAAGTGCTTCCCACACAAGATTTGACAGTTCTTAATGATTTTCCATAAGCATGACCTGACTCAAATCCAGCATCAATTAATTCTTTCCAGATAAGTGGTAACTGGTCTACGCGAGCACCAAATAAATCAACACGCTGCCCCCCTGTCACTTTAGTATAAAGCTTATATTTTTTAGCAATCTGACCGATGGCAATCAATCCATCAGGTGATACTTCGCCGCCTGCCATGCGTGGTACAACAGAGTAGGTACCATCTTTCTGCATATTGGCAAGATAGTTGTCATTGGTATCCTGTACGCTCAGTTGATCCTTGTTTAAGATGTATTCATTCCAATAAGAGGCCAAAATAGATCCAATGGCTTGACGACAAATCTCACAACCTCGACCAGTACCATGTTGCGCTAATAAATCATTAAAGGTTTTTATTTCTTCAACCATCACTAGGTTATAGAGATCCTGGCGAGTATAAGCAAAGTGTTCACAAATATCAGTGTTCACTTCAAAACCAGATTTTGCCAGCTCGCAATCCAGCACTGATTTTAAAAGTGCTTTACAACCACCACAGCCTGTCGCTGCTTTTGTGGCATCTTTTAATTCAGGGAGCGTGTGACAACCCTCTTCAACGGCTGCACAGATTTGGCCTTTAGTGACATCAAAACAGGAACAGATTTGTGCCGAATTGGGCAGGGCATCTGGGCCTAAACCGACCGATTCATCCGAGCGCGAAGGCAATATCAAGCTATCTGGGTGTTCAGGTAAATCAATAGCATTTAGATAGTATTGTAATAGTGTCCCATAACCCGATGCATCGCCAACAAGTACTGCACCGAGTAATTTCTTTTTATCTTCACTGACCACTAGGCGTTTATAAATTTCATCAGCACCATTTTGATAAGTGTAAACCAAGGCACCTTGCGAATTTGCATGTGCATCACCAATACTGGCAACATCAACCCCGTTCAGTTTTAACTTGGTACTCATATCAGCACCGGTAAAACTTGCTGCTTGTCCCGCTAAATCAGCGACGACAGTTCGCCCCATATGGTAACCGGGCGCAACTAAGCCAAAGGTTTGGTCATTCCAGACAGCGCATTCCCCTATCGCATAAATATCAGGGTCGGATGTTTTGCATTGATTATCAATAACGATCCCGCCACGAGATCCCACTTTAATGCCACTTTTACGGGCAATTTCATCACGAGGGCGAATGCCTGTTGAAAATAAAATAATATCTGTTTCCAGGCTCGTTCCATCAGCAAATACCATTTTGTGCTTGCATTCAGTGCCATCAACAATTTTTTGTGTGTTTTTACTGGCTAATACTGAAATTCCTAAGGCTTCAATTTTACTGGCTAACATTTGCGCACCCCCTGCATCAAGCTGCGCAGACATCAAGCGGGGTGAAAACTGGATAACATTAGTTTTAAGATTTAAGTCTTTTAACGCTTTGGCTGCTTCCAGGCCTAATAAACCACCCCCAACGACAGCACCGACTTTAGCATTTTTTGCCGCAGTGGTCAGTGCTTCTAAATCTTCAATGGTGCGATAAACAAAGCAATTTTCACGATCATGTCCTTCAACAGGTGGCACAAATGGATAAGAGCCCGTGGCTAAAATCAATTTGTCATAACTAATAACCACTCCTTTAGCTGAGGTTACAAATTTATTATCTTTATCAATTTCAACTGCTTTGTCGCCAAGATGAATTTTTATATTATTTTTTTCAAAAAAACCTTCAGTGACCATCGACAGATCGTCTGCTGATTTTCCTGAAAAGAATTCTGTTAAATGTACTCGGTCATAGGCGGGACGTTGCTCTTCACAGAAAGTGACTATCTCGTAATTGTCTTTAATATCGCTAGCGGCCAAGGTTTCAAGGAAATTATGTCCTACCATGCCATTACCGATAACAATTAACGTTTGTTTGTTGCTCATACTGTCCTCATCGATGCATAAATCATTATTTAAGTGACAAGCATATAATGTGCCATAAGTTTGGAAGAATTTTTAATTTATTTTTAGATTTACTGTCTTAAAGTTTCACTACCGTACACTTTTTAAAAAGGCTAAAATCCTTATAGCATAAGCTATAGATGAACCTTCAATCATTTTACCTTAATAACATTTGAGCAATTTTAGCTCTAAAATAGCTTATTTAATTAATTTTTTTATTAGGGTAATGTTAAATCTCCTTTTAAATCAAGCTTCACAGAGCTTTTAAAAAGTGTGCGGTAGTGAATCTTAAAGTAAGTGATGCGGGGGGCTGTCATGTATATTTATTAATAATATAGGCCACCTTTTAGGTAATGAAGGCGTAAGGTAACTCGCAATAAATAAACTACCCATATTGCGCAGGATTTTTGTTTGTCTTCCATTAGTAGGCACGGCGCATAGCAGGCTACGTAGGAATGGGAATCAAATAACGTGTACATTCTGACTTGTCTTTTTGTTCGCCTTC
>CAZLLL010000051.1:0-10676 GCA_964560255.1 uncultured Methylomonas sp. | reverse complement strand
GGGACTAAAAATCATCACTTCGCTAAGCTCCGTTTCCCTGATTTTCAGCGAGTGTGGACGGTTTTTTTGAGAATGAACAGGTAGCGAGCATTTTAGATGCTTTGGCATCCATTAATGGCATCTTTCATTTTTACCTAAAAGAAGGGCTACCAACTTAAGACGGGACAGTTTCTACAACTATTTTGACGAGGAGTTCGGTGGAAAACTTGTATGACAAAGGGTTGCTCCAGAAGTTGATTTTACCGCTGTCCCGTCTTAAGTTGGTAGCCAAAAGAAGTTTACATTTTATTATTCAGCCTGGCGCTGGAATAAAAAAGCTTTAGCTTTTTCCGTATACAGCAACATCTAAAGCTATTGCACTCCTGACAAAGTGTAAACTGACCAATGAAAGATGTCTCATTAATGCGAATACTTACTGTGAGGGTTGCGTTAAGTTTGCTTAGCTTTAAGATGTACTCGCCCAAACTCGACCTTACACCTTTAAAATTTAATCGTAATCAAATCGTACACCGAAAGGCTGCCATCGACCCATTGCAACCAGTCAAGATTCTTTTTGATAGAAAAAAAGAATCTTGGGGAAAGCAAAGCCTTGCTTCCCTCTGAGTGTCTCGATATCTGGCTATTATTGAGTGTTTATAGCGGTTGTACTTTATTTGCACATGGCCCTTTTTGACCCTGACCTACTTCATATTCAACAGCTTGACCGTCATTTAGAGTTGCGTAGCTCCCGCCAGCCTGAATTTCTGAGTGATGAACAAATAGATCTTTACTTCCATCTTCTGGAGTTATAAAGCCAAAACCTTTATCTGCACTAAACCACTTAACTGTACCTTTACTCATGTGTCATCTTCTTATTTAAAGGGTGAATATAATATTACTCTTTTCGCTATCACCATTACGAAAAGAGTTTTCAAATTTGTACTGAACAATTTAAGCCTATTTTCCCTGCGTTGAGCTTTAGAATCAACGCATTTCTGAAATTAGGTAAGTTTTCTAACGATACATTACCTTTAATGATCATGATACCTAGCCTTGAATATCATAAAACAAAGAAAAACTATAAGGTAACTCGCAACAAATACCCCCCATCTTGTTTGTCTTTTTATCCGTCATCTACGTTTTGAAGGCAAGCAAAAATACTGCGCCATAATTGCACAACGCATTCAATTCCCCTTGATAAGGGGCGTGTACGTTCCTAAGCTCTTAGTCCGCTTTTGGCTGAAACCAGCTGTTCAGTGTTCAGAAGTTGTGCGACTGGATTGTTATCTATTTTAAAAAATGTATGATTGAGTGCGGGCTAATATACTTTAGAGTCATTAGAGTCATTTTTCTGTTTTTATTTTATTTTCAGCAGGCAATGACTGCCAATAGAACTCTAATCCAATTAGAATTTAACTGAAAAAAGCTTTTAATCGCAACTCAGGCGTTATATGTCTAATGATCGATGTTAGTTTTTATTAAAGACTTAGGTCACTCGCAACAAATACCCCACCCACCTTGCACGGCTTTTTCATAAAAACTGGGCATATTTTTTAATTTACAGAACATAATGATATTTAAGGTTGTTTTATTTTAATGTCATTGAGCTTTATTTTTCAATCATCATTTTTTTATAGAAAATTAATTTTAATAAATTCTGTATTGCCTGATTTTATTGAGTTTGTAGCCTGGACAAATATCATGCCAGTTTTTTATGAGAAAGCCGTGCCCCATCTTGCTAGTCTTTTTGTCCGTCTTCTGCGTTGTAGAAATAGTTACGTAGCCTGCTATGCGCCTATTTCTACGCCTTGAAGACGAACAAAAATCCTGCGCAATATGGGTAGTTTATTTATTGCGCGTTACCTAAGTAAAACAACTAATTAATGGCGTCCCCGGACGGACTTGAACCGCCAGCTATCCCTTAGGAGGGGACTGCATTATCCAGTTATGCAACGGGGACTGGGTGACTATTATAACAATAAATAAGTTGAGTGCAGGGGAAATTAAGCAAAAAGTAGGGCGGATTTTAGCTCGCCCTACAGTATAAGCATTAATGAGTAATTTTCTTATATTTAATACGGTGAGGCGTATCAGCATCTGTACCAAGGCGTTTATGACGGTCAACTTCGTAATCCGCATAGTTGCCTTCAAACCAGACGACATTGCTATCGCCTTCAAAGGCCAGTATATGCGTGGCAATTCTATCCAGAAACCAGCGGTCATGTGAAATAACCACCGCGCAGCCAGGGAATGCCAGTAGCGCTTCTTCCAGAGCACGTAAAGTTTCGACATCTAAATCATTGGTCGGTTCATCGAGTAATAAGACATTTCCGCCACTGCGTAATAGTTTGGCTAAATGGACACGGTTTCGCTCCCCCCCTGATAAATCACCAATACGTTTTTGTTGATCGCCGCCTTTGAAATTAAAGCGACCACAATAAGAGCGCGAAGGTGTTTCGTAGGTGCCGACCGTTATTATATCCAGACCGTCAGAAATTTCTTCCCAAACCGTTTTATTATCATCCAGATCATCACGCGATTGATCGACATGTGAGAGTTGTACAGTAGAGCCGAGTTTTATATTGCCTGAATCTGCTTTTTCTATATCAGACATCATACGGAATAGCGTGGTTTTACCTGCGCCGTTCGGCCCGATAATGCCGACGATACCGCCGGGTGGCAATTTAAAACTTAAGTCATTAATTAATAAACGATCGCCAAAGCCTTTATTAACATGCTCAGCATCAATGACGACATCCCCTAAACGGGGGCCAGGTGGGATATAAATTTCCTGTGTTTCATTACGTTTTTGTGCTTCTTGTGAAGAAAGTTCATCAAAGCGAGCTAAACGCGCTTTACTTTTCGAATGACGGCCTTTGGCATTTGAACGTACCCATTCTAGTTCGGCTTTCATGGCTTTCTGGCGTGAGGTTTCTTGCTTTTCCTCTTGCTCTAAGCGGTTTTGTTTCTGTTCTAACCAGGATGAGTAGTTACCTTTCCATGGGATTCCCTGACCACGGTCTAGCTCTAAAATCCAGCCTGCGACATTATCCAGGAAATATCTATCATGTGTCACGGCGACAACCGTTCCAGGGTAATCAAGCAAGAAGCGCTCTAACCAGGCAACTGACTCTGCATCAAGATGGTTAGTAGGCTCATCTAATAACAACATATCCGGTTTAGATAGTAGTAAACGGCAGAGAGCAACACGACGTTTTTCACCTCCTGAAAGCGTTGTTACATCGGCATCCCAGGGAGGAAGGCGTAGGGCATCCGCAGCAATTTCCAGTTCGCGATCCAATTCCCAGGCATTGGCTGCCTCAATTTTTTCCTGTAATTCAGCTTGTTCGGCTAGTAAAGCATCAAAATCAGCATCAGGTTCAGCGAAAGCATCATTCACTGCATTATAGCGATTCACAATTTGCTGCATTTCACCGAGGCCTTCTTCGACATTGCCACGCACATCTTTCTCAGGATCAAGCTGGGGCTCTTGTGCAAGGTAGCCGATATTAATACCTTTCATCGGAATTGCTTCACCTTCTATTTCTTTATCAACTCCTGCCATAATACGCAGTAAGGTCGATTTACCGGAGCCATTGAGCCCTAATACGCCAATTTTTGCGCCTGGAAAAAAGGATAAGGAAATGTTTTTTAAGATATGTTTTTTAGGGGGGACAATTTTACCCACCCGATTCATAGAAAAAATATATTGTGCCATTACTGTTTATTATTATGTGAATTGATGGGCGATATTATAGCCGTGTTTAAAGAAGTTTTGCAGGGGCAGCAAAAACATAATTGGTGCTAGCCGCTGCTTTCCCTGTTTTCAGCGTAGTATTCCTCCAGACTAATTTAGCAATAATAGCAGCTTCAGGTCATTGTGTTTTTTTTGTATTGGCACGAGCAGCTTTTATGGCCAGAGTGTTTTCTAGAATGACTCTCTGAGTGTCATTATCATTGCGGAAAGACGTGCCAATTACGCGCCAGTGAGTAAGTCCTGAAGGATACTTAATATTAGTTGCTTGTGTATCCACGGCGCTACTGAGTGAAGGTAGGCAGAGTGAGATGCTAACTACGGTAGGGGAGATGAGGTGTTGATAAATTTTCATAGTCGTTTGCTCTCTTGGAAAAGGTAATAATAGTACGAGTGGCTTTGCTTTAGCCGCGAATAAAAAAACCTTTGCTAAGGAATGGGGGTTTATAACGGGCACATTTTTGTGTCTTTTTGTCCGTCTTCTTCGTTGCAGTGAAAGTTGCGTAGCCTTCTATGCTCCTGTTACTACGCCTTGAATACGAACAAAAATACTGTCTAATATTGGACGCTTATTTATTTCCAGATTCCTTAGAAGTTTTAATTGATTAAGGAATGGGAATTAAATTAAGTTGTGCATTATGACGCAGTATTTTTGTTTGCCTTCAAGGCGCGGTAACAGGCGCATAGCTAGCTACGTAACTGTTTCCGCAACGCAGAAGGCGAACAAAAAGACACGTCAGAATGCACACGTTATTTGATTCCCATTCCTAGGGACATGGAAAAAATAATTATCCGTTCCTGTCAGTTTATCAACTTCTTTATCGTAGGCTGGAATAGCGCTAGCGTTTTCCGGCATTTTTGGGTGACCTTACCAAAGGTAGAAAACGCTAACGCTATCCACCCTACGCACAATGCCTATTAACGGCTAAAGAGGTTAATAAATACTCAAAATAAACGTATGCAATTTTTGAATAATTTTAGACAAGCAATACAATAGCAGATAACAACCCAAAAAGATTCACGCTTCAATTCTGGATGGTTATTATTTTATTAGGGACGGGACAAAGCCTGTGATTGACGACATTGCAGAGG
Source organism: uncultured Methylomonas sp. (assembly GCA_964560255.1). GTDB lineage: Bacteria > Pseudomonadota > Gammaproteobacteria > Methylococcales > Methylomonadaceae > Methyloprofundus. The sequence goes on along the minus strand of CAZLLL010000051.1, from coordinate 5,851 downwards.
GCTCATGCCGGCAGTTTGTCGAAAAGCGCGAGAAAAGTGTAAGGCATCTTGGTAGCCCCGTTTATAGGCTATTTCATGTGCGTGTGTATCAGTGTCTATCAGTCATCTTGTCGCTGTTGTAAATCGCGTTTGTGTCAAGATATCCCGATAACTAAGGCATGGCGAAACCGTTCTAAATGTCTTGGCTTTAGTCTGAAAATATAAGTTTTCTTGACTTCTTGGTTGTACAGATAGTCAACACTCGCCGTACGTTAGGAGCTATTTTTTGAGTGACTCAGGCGCGCCATGCTACTTCGTGAAATTCAGGGACTCCTGTCACCTTCATTCACTCACCTACGCAGCGAATGGGGGATGCCCTGAACGCCCTGCGTCCGCACGACTACGCACAAAGCCGCTTCGTCATGGCTACCTCAAATGGCTGGACGGCTATTCGTCATGCAATTCTTGCCTCCCTCGCGCGCTATCGCGCACTTCGGATTGGCGAATCGCCCTGTCGCCTATCAGGGACTAAAAATCATCACTTCGCTAAGCTCCGTTTCCCTGATTTTCAGCGGAGGTGACGCTCTCTTGACTAATGGATTTAATCAATTCAATGGCAAATCTTCGTAGACAAGTTATATTTTCAGGGCCATGCTTGTGCAGATAGTACAGTACCTGTAGGGCTAAAGCGTCCGCTTCCGATATTACCTAAACTATTTCGAGTGCATTCTTAAGGAAAGAATTAAGGCTACTTTTTTAAAAAGATTAATTAGAAGAAGACAATAAGTGTTGCTTGGTGTTTAATTAAAGATACAAATTAAGCTGAAGCTTTATTGAAGTTGCAAAATATGGAGAAATTTACGATGCCCCAAAGATTACATATCAGTTTTTTATTAGCATTATTATTGATGCCGTTGTTCGAGGTTTCTGCGACAGAAGAAAAGATGGATGCCATTGAGACTTTAGACGTTTTGGTCGGTGCTGTGGTGAGACTGGATAAAGAGAGTCGTATCCTGACGCTTAGGAATAAAAAGGGTATTGAATCTACGTTCACCCTGGGCCTAGAAGTTCAAAATATTGACCAGATAAATCCTGGAGATCAGGTTATGGTGCATTATTTCAATGCGTTTGCGATAGCTTTAGGAGCCAAAAATGCTGAAATGAAGGAGTATGCTAATCTCTTGCAGATAGAAGGAACACAACAAGGCATGCAAGCTGGTTCGAGAAAAACTCGTTCGATTACTGCTGTTGGTGTAGTGGAGGCAATTGACCCCCAAAAAAGGCTGGTAACGGTTAGAGTGGAAGAGCAAGTAGTGGTTAGCGTGTCTGAAGATTTCGACCTTTCCAACGTGACAGTTGAGGATGAAGTTGCGCTGAGTTATACAGAATATTACGTCATAAAAGTAGAGCCAGCATCCAAAATATTAGGGGCTGTCAGTTTTAAAAGTACTTCAGTTGCTGTCGGTATTGGATATGAGTGGGGGGAAGGTAAGCTGACTATGTACGATGGGTCCACTTATGATTTTGATTTTGATGGCATATCGATGCTGGATGTTGGTATTTCTTTGGTGAAAGCAGAAGGAAATGCTTTTAGAGTAATAGAATCAACAGATATTGAAGGTGTTTATTGGGTGGCAGAAATTGGAATCAGTTATGGTGATGGAGTCTCTGCAATAACAATGAAAAATAGTCATAATGTTATTCTGCGCTTATCTTCCAAATTAAAGGGTATGAAGGCAACATTGGCTGCTGAAAGGTTGAGAATCAAGAATGTCAGACCTACTCTATAATACAATAAGACTAGTAATATAATCTTTAAAGCTTGATGCCCATCAGCGCTGAATAGAATTCGTGAATGATGAATTTTTTTATATTATATTGATAATGTATGGGATATTTAGGAATGGGAATTGAATAAGTTGTGCATTATGACGCAGTATTTTTGTTTGCCTTCAAGGCGCGGTAACAGGCGCATAGCTAGCTACGTAACTGTTTCCGCAACGCAGAAGGCGAACAAAAAGACACGTCAGAATGCACACGTTATTTGATTCCCATTCCTTAGTATTGACCTAGGTTTGCATTCAATCTAGCACTCTTTTATTTAATACGCACCAAATAAAGGTAAAAACTCGTCGCTATATAGCCCATAAGGCTTTGAAACTTCTTCAAAAAAAGGAGTTGCATTAAAGGCAATATAGTGAGTTGACCAAAAACTGTCATTAAAATTAATATGATTTTATGAGCCGAAATATCCCTATTGTTTCCTGTCATGATTGCGGATTATTACAGCAGATTAGCCATATGCCCGAAGATGGAGCCGCTAGGTGTTGCCAATGTGATGCGACTTTACGTCAGCGTCAGCGTATTAAACCCGCTAAAAGCATTGAACATACCTTGGCACTTGTTATTACTGCCATTGTATTATTCACTATTGCTAATGTCTTGCCTATTGTTCAGGTACAGGCTGAAGGGCATGAAATGGCTGCTACGTTATTTGCCTGTGTAGACTATCTATTCGCGAATGATATGGCACTTCTGGGTGGACTGGTCTTTTTAACCAGTATCGGAGCCCCGGCGATACAACTGACGGGCTTGTTGTATATTCTCTTGCCAGTCAATTTCAATCACATTCCGCCTTTTGCACCGCAGGTATATCGTTTAGTCCGTATTATTACCTCATGGAGTATGCTGGAGGTACTCATGCTAGGTATACTGGTTTCTGTGGCTAAGTTATCCGCATTGGCGACCGTGGTTCCCAGTATTGCATTATGGACTTTCGCATTATTGATGATCTTTATTGCCGCTATTTTAAATGACTTGGATACAGAGATGTTATGGGAGCAGATCAGCCCCAAAATTCAGGCTAATCAAACACAATACGATCAACTAAACACCCAATTAACCCATTGTCATAATTGCCATTTACTATGTACTGTTAGTGAAGAGCATGAGATTTGTTGCCCCCGTTGTGATGCCGCCGTGCACTTTAGAAAACCAGATAGTTTAAATCGATGTACGGCGTTAGTGATTGCCGCTACTGTTATGTATATTCCTGCTAACTTATTGCCCGTTATGGTGGTGACCAGTCTAGGTAAGACTGAGGGCGATACGATTATTATTGGTGTTATTCATCTGGCAAGCTCGGGTGATCTACCCTTGGCGATTATTCTTTTTATTGCCAGTATCTGCGTCCCGATGATTAAGTTGGTTATATTGTATTTTCTATTGATAACTGTCCACTTTAAATCACAGTGGCGGCCTAAGGAAAGAACGCACTTGTACCGTCTTACAGAGGTGATTGGGCGCTGGTCGATGGTAGATATCTTCGTCGCCACATTAATGGCTACCTTGATCCAGATTCAGGGGCTAATGGTGATAGAGGTAGGCGTCGGGGCGGTTGCTTTTGGCGCAGTTGTCGTATTAACAATGTTCGCCGCAATGACGTTTGACCCCCGCTTAATCTGGGATAATATGGAGAAGGTAAATGAGTGAACCGGTGCAAAGCGAATCTGGCAATAATTTGCCGGTGAGTAACATTCAACATAGGACAAAATTTTCCATTGTCTGGTTAGTCCCTTTGGCCGCTATTTTAATTGGTGCCTGGATAGGCTATAAAGCCTGGTCAGAAATGGGCCCAACAATTACGATTACTTTTAAGACGGCGGATGGCTTAGAAGCTGGAAAAACTAAAATAAAATATAAAAATGTTGAAATTGGCTCTGTTAAAAGCATCCATGTAAATCATGATACTGAAGATGTGCTTGTAAAGGCTGAGATGGTTAAAGATGTAAAATTCTACCTGACTGATACAACACAATTCTGGGTGGTTAGAGCACGCATCAATGCCAGTGGTGTATCGGGTTTAGATACTCTACTTTCAGGCGCTTATATCGGTATTGACCCAAGTTCTGAAGGTAAGAATATGCGCAAATTTAAAGGCTTAGAAATCCCGCCGGTGATTACTGGAAAAATCCCTGGCAAACATTTTATTTTGCATTCCAAAGATCTAGGCTCCATAGAAAGGGATGTGCCGATTTACTATCGAAAATTTAGTGTAGGGAGCGTCGAAGATGTCAAACTTAATGATGATGGTGAGTCTGTGACGGTACAAATCTTTATTAAAGCCCCCTTTGATCAGTGGGTGAATAAAACGACAAAATTCTGGAATGCCAGTGGGGTTGATTTTTCCCTGACTTCTAGTGGTATGAATTTAGATACAGAGTCTTTGGTTTCCCTGTTAATTGGAGGAGTAGCGTTTGAAACCAGCGACCTGAGTACTGATGCAGTTCAAGCCGAAAATAACAGCAAGTTTACATTATATGCAAGTCATGCAGACTCATTGACAAAGGAATACAAAATTGGTTTTAAATATGTGCTAAATTTTTCTGAATCCATACGTGGCCTATCAGTGGGAGCGCCTGTTGATTTCAGAGGTCTGCAGATAGGTGAAGTGACTGATATTGAGCTGGCTTATAATGTTGATAAGAAAGAAATTACTGTTCCGGTCACGATTACCATTGATTATGGCAGAATTGCAATGAAAGGAAACATGAAGAATGCAAGCGAGGTATTTGAAACTCATATCAGTCGAACTGATTATTTTATTAAACAAGGCCTGAGAGGGCAATTGCAGACAGGAAGCCTACTGACAGGACAAATGTATGTGGCAATGGACTTTTTTCCAGATGCGTCACCTTTTGATATGGACTGGAATACAGAGCCCCCCGAATTTCCTACAGAGCCGGGAACATTAGGGGAGCTTAAGCTGCATTTAAGCAGTATTTTGAAAAAAGTGGATGATATAATGACTCAAATTAAGGAACTAAGCTATAAACTGAACCATAATCTGGAACCTGAATTATCAGGAACCTTGAAGCAAGCAGAAAATACATTAGTGACGATTCAAGATACTTTAAAAAATGATTCACCTCTGCAACAGGATTTACAAAGCGCCTTACGTGAATTTACCAAAGCAGCACGATCTATCAAAACTCTGACTGATTATATAGAAAGACATCCAGAGTCATTAATTAAAGGTAAAACAGGAAACTAATGTGAATAACCGTACTATCATATCTTTATCGCTGATTTTATTAACACTGTTATTTGCTGGCTGTGGAAGTTCACCAAATGCCAAAATTTATATTTTAAATGCAATTGGCCAAGACACTTCGCTATCTGCATTGACTATTGATGGGCACAAGGTTTCAGTTAAGGTCGGTCCCGTCTCTATTCCTGATACCCTGGATCGAGCGCCAATTGTGACACGAACAGGACAAAATACGTTGGTTGTTCATGAATTTAACCGCTGGAGTGGTGATTTTCAAAGCGATATACAGCGAATTCTGGGAGAGAATATTTCTATATTATTACCCACAGATCAGGTTTCTTTGAGCCAGGAAATAATGCTGCTACCTGTCGATTTTCAAGTAATCGTTAATATACGAGAGTTTGATGGAAAATTGGGGGGGATCGTAACATTGAATGCAGACTGGACTGTTGCAGGGAAAGGTAAAAATAAATCCGTGATGGCTCAAAAATCAGTGCTTCAGGACCATGCAGATGGCCCTGGTTATCAGGCATATGTTGCAGCACAAAGCCGGCTGTTAGCAAAGCTTAGTCAGGAAATTGCTGCTAAAATTAGAAGTCAATTGACTCAATAAAATTGATATAAAGCAAAAAAACGGATCCCTTCATTTCCTAGTGATTACTTTGTCAGGAATAAAAATCTTTAGATATCTATAAATGAATGAAAAGATTGATATCTTTTTGGATTCTACGCTTTTTCAATACCCGAAAGTGTATATTGCTTTTCAGTAAACAGGCGCGCCATGCTACTTCGTGAAATTCAGGGACTCCTGTCACCTTCATT
>CAZLLL010000050.1:0-10806 GCA_964560255.1 uncultured Methylomonas sp. | reverse complement strand
GGAATTTAGTTTCAAGTGATAGTTCGCATTTAAGTATTCCCCCTAAGAGCTGGTTGTTGGGCAAGAAAAAGTAACAAAAGCCTAAGAGATGTGCACGACATATTGAAGCAACCGACTTGTTTTTTTATCGATCTTCAAGTATTACACAATCAGCCGTAGCCTCCTGCTAGAGTTAAGGGAGATGAAAATTAATAATCATTCAAATTTTATAGCTGATAAGCCAGTTTTAAATGATAGTTTTGGGTGATTATATTTTTCCATTCCCCTAAGTTTGTGCGCCTTGAATACGAATAATACCCTCTTCCTCGCCCCATTAGATTCCTTTCAGTTTCTTTTTAAGTCTCTTTGAAGTAGGATGATATTGCTTAGCCTGAAGTAGGATTTTTTTTGCTTCACTCTTGTTTCCTGATTTAGAATAAATATCAGCAAGGAGTATATAGGGATTTAAATATCTTCTTTTAGTTTGAATTGATTTATTAGCATAATTAATAGCTTCACCAGTCTTTCCTTCCTCTTTAAAAACAATGGCTTGACGATAATAAAGGTCAGGTAACAAAATAAACTTAGGGTTTTGTATACGTGTAAGGACATAGTTAAAATTAGCTTTAGCTGAATTAAGAGTGCTTTTCCAATGTTTTCCTCTCATAGCTATACGCATTAAATCCACAAGCCCCTCGCAATAGTGATGTATATGCATAGATTCTGAGCCTAGCGTTTTTTGCCAGTTTGCAAACTGTTTACTTCCATAACCCCATTTAAACCTAATCTGACAAAACTCAGGTAGCCTTTGCATTTCTGCTGCTGTGGCACGCTGAGGGCTTACTTGACCTGTATATTTTTCAGCATAACTGCTAAATGAAGCGTGCCAAAGCACTAAAATTAATAATAATCGCATTGAATCTCCTTAGCTCACAAGAGCGTTTTTAGTTGTAATATTATGCAAGAATAGTCTGGGTGCATTTTTAAATGTTATTGCTAAAAAAAGTAGGTCACATAATGAGATGTGTACGAAATAAAGTTGATAACCATCTTAGGTAACGCGCAACAAATAAACCACCCATCTTGCTTGTCTTTTTGTCCGCCTTCTGTGTTGTAAAAATAGTTACGTAGCCTGCTATGGCCTATTTTACACCTTGAAGACAAACAAAAATACTGCGCAATATGGGTAGTTTATTTATTGCGCGTTACCTTACCACTTACATTGAGCGGGTCTATTTTCTGTTTTTTTATATTAAAAATACATTAATAATTAGAGTGTTATGGAAAATCGTATAAATAATAAAAATATAACATTAGAAATCAGGCATCCTTCATTTATCGGTTTACACTTTGGCAGGAGTGCAATAGCTTTAGCTATTGCTGTGTACTGAAAAAGCTAAAGCTTTTTTACTCCTGCACTGATTCATACTTTAAAAGTGTAAACTACCTTTAGGGACAAATGAAAGATGCCAGAAATCAGGTATTTTTAATTGCATGTAATACATTGATTCTAAATAAGTCATTGAAACCTAATAAACTTAGTATAACCATTTGTTTTAAAATTAAAAGTTAATCGAAAAATATAAAACCATACCCGCTCAATGTGAGTTACCACTGGTAGAATTTTTTTTATTCATTAAATTAAGTGGCTACCTTTTTAATTCGAGACATTTGAAAATTATAGGGCGCGACTTCAGTCCGCCAACGCCAGAGCTTATTTTAAAGGCGAGCTGAAGCCACGCCCTACGAATATTCTGTATGCTCCGTATTAAATTCGCAGCCTAAATTTGTAACCAAACTTTAGATTGCAATGCACTACTGCTTTAGAGCGGAGCGTACAATTCTCCTAAAACCATTTGATTCTTAGTGGTAATGTGCATTTTTCAAGTAGACCGTCATTGAGCATGGAGTCCACTTTTTGTTCATGCGCTAGCTCTCTATCTTTTACCTGATATAAAGTCCCTTTTTCTGACTGAAGCTGACCTAGCGCTTGTCCTTGCTCAAATTTATCCATAAGGCCTGCATATGCATCCGCACTATCTCTTACAGCACGCCAAAATAATGTTAACTCATCATCATCAGGTTTAATTTCAGGCGAAATATGAGCGATCAGTTTCCCAGTGTCAATACCTTCATTTATAAAATGGAGTGTACAACCAATTTGTTCAGGCTCACCATTATATAGCGCCCAAAAGGTGCAATCAGAGCCACGGTAATGAGGTGATAAGCCGCCATGTAAATTAACGATGCCATGCTTACCCATTTTTAGTAGAGAACCTTTGATCAATGAAGTACCAAAAACGGCAATCACATCGGGCTGAGTTTCCTCTGCTAATTTGACTACATCTGGGTGATTGATATGAGGCACATTAACGACTAAGTCAGGATAGTCAAGTTTTGCTTGCTGGTTTTCAAAGTAAAAAACTTCTTCTTTATTGCCAGTATAACGCCTTCGATCTCTGACCCAGCGCCAGACCTTGCGATAAAAGTTTATTGGTTTTAAAAGTTTTATTACTTTTTTAAAAGTCCAGTGTGTGCCCGTTTCTTGTACTATTGCAATAGGTTTTCCGGCTTTGCAAAGGGCGTTTGCGATGTATAAATGGCGTGGCGAGCTACCGCATAAAATAAGAATTGATAAATTTGACATAGCTTGGGTTTAATATTTACTAAGCGTTTTTTTGTTGGTTATCTGCAATCAGGGCATCGGCAAAAAATTTGGCAGCCCAATTGGGGTATTCAAACATGGAATACCGCCCCCATATCGGAAAGGATCCCGCAACAGCACCATCATTGACAGCATCATTATTGAGGATATATTGTTTTTGTTTTAAATATTTTAGTGCAGAATCAACATGAGCTTGAAATTCTGAGCTATTGTTTGTTTTATCCAGAATAGACCAGATAATACTGGTTTGTGCAAGGCCAGTAAGGCAAACATAATAGGCACTGGATTGCCAGTTTCTATCATAAGTACCTGCGATAGAGCCGTCATTTTTTTGTATTTTGGCAAGTGCTTTAGCGGCCTTTTCTGCTGCTTTAATATAACGGCTATTATTGAGTAGCAGCCCACATTCAAGTATCCCTCTGATGGCGTAGGCAATTGTGTGAGTAAAGGGCTCTACGCCAGTAGAAAAGGCATTATTTTCAAACCAGCCATTATCAAGTTGCTGGATTAATGCCCAGTCTATATTTAATATTGCAGCATCAATGAGTTCTTGCTTATTAGCTAGCATCCCTGTTTGTAATAGTGCCCAGGTGGCACGCGTATTGTAGGTGTGGATAATGCCGTTATGCGTGCTCCGGCGCCAGCAACCATCGTCATCTTGTTGTGCTATTAACCATTTTCCTGCATTGACTGCCGCGTCCAGGCAATCATCTCGATTCAGCTGTTGATAACCGCAATTCATGCCGTGCATGATTTGCCCAGTGTTAAATATGACGGGTTGACTGCTTGCTTCGCCAAAATGCCCCGGGAATGAGCCATCAGTATTTTGAATAGACAATTCCCAGTCTATAATTTTATTGGCGCGGTCTAATAAAGGTGGCTGCTTTAGAAATTCTGCTGCAGCAATGAAAGTTTCAACAATATAGCCACTAGTTTCTGGGTAGCTTGGCAACCAGCCATCTTCAAAGCTCCAGCCTGCGGCAACACCACCACGATCAGTATGGTTGTTGCGAGTATCCTGTGCTCGACATAGCCAGTTTATAGTGGCTGTTAAATGTGTAGGGTGGTCATGTGCAGCTTGATTCGGTTTAATGATGTCATTGAGTATTAGCCGGATGTGCAATGGTTTCCATATTTTATAACGGAAAGGTAAGCCTATGTATTTTGTTAAAGACATTAGTAAATATTGCGTTATTGTTGATGAGTGCTTAGGGAGCTGGAAATAAATAATCGTCCAATATTGGGCAGGATTTTTGTTCGTATTCAAGGCGTAGTAACAGGCGCATAGCTGGCTACGTAACTGTTGCTACAACGCAGAAGACGGACAAAAAGACTCGCAATATTGGATGATTATTTGTTTCCATCTCCCTTATGGTGTGAACATACTCAATAAGTTTTCAGAGCTTGTAGAGCGGACTTTAGCCCGCTTTATAGTTATGTACTTAGGTAACTCGCAACATCCACCCATCTTGCTTGTCTTTTATCCGTCTTCTGTGTTGTAAAAATAGTTACGTAGCTTAGCTATGCGTCCATTTCTACTAATGGAAGACAAACAAAAATTCTGCGCAATATGGGGCGTTTATTTATTTCGAGTCACCTTAATACGTATCAATTCCCTTTAAAATCAGTAGGGTGTAATTTTTTACCCACCATCAAGGCTGAACCTCGGTGGGAAGAAAAGATTGCTCACTCTACAAATGATAGCCTGTCCCAGCTTAAATGGGTAGCCCGCTTTTCCTCTGCATATTATTTGTATTAGAATTATAGATTAAATGTTTTTTTTTGGAAAGCTTAAAAGTTAGTTGGTAAAGGGACGTGGCTTACGACATAACGGTGCTTTCCTGACTTTTCTGGAGGAATAGTCTCCAGTTTATTAATTTCGATAGTTATTTTACCTAGACGCTGTTGCAGTTGCTGAATAATTTGTTGTTCGGCCTCGTCATGCCATAATGCATTAGAGACGATTTGTACTTCTAATTCATCAGTCGAATGTTGAATAATTTTAAAAGATTCGACTCCTTCAATGGCGCGTAATACATAGATAACAGCCAGTGCGTGTAAAATAGTGCCATCTTGTTTTATAATAAAATCGGTAGAGCGCCCAATGACCTCACCGAGTACATGTAAGCCCCTGCCTTCCTGACATGTTTTATCCGTTGCTTTGATCATATCGCCAGTTCGATAACGAATAAAGGGTTGAGCCTGTGAGCATAACCCTGTTATTACCGCTTCACCTGTTTCTCCATTTTGTACGGGTTGGTCGTTACTATCAAGTATTTCAAGGATATGACTTTCACTCATGAGTAACATTTGCCCAGCAGGAGATTCATGGGCTGTAAAACCGATATCACGACTGCCAAATTCATTGGCAACAGGCACCTGAAAAGTATCATGAATAATTTTCCGTTGGTCAGGATATAGTGGCTCACCCGTGGTGAAAATGACCTTAAGGCTAGGAATGTTGATTTTTTGATCAGTATTTTGAGCAAATTTAGCAAGCAATGCTAGGCTGCTAGCATAGCCATACATACATTTTGGCTGATATTGCTGGATAATTTTTAAGTACTCTGTCATTGTCGCTGACGACATATCGAAAGCATTCAACAAGACCTGATTCATTAAGCGATCACGAACTTGCTTTATTTTATCGGTATTTGCCAGTTCTACGGGTGCTCCCCATAAGTATACCTCTTTATCGCCTAAATCAACTCCCCACCAGCGTCGTGCTCTAATTCTACCCGCAGCATCAGATGCCTGACGCCATTTTCCATAATAAAAGCTCAGTGGGGTACCACTTGAACCGCCCGTCGTATAACGATAAGCGCCACCAGGCACTCCTAACCAAGCCATGTCATCCCCATGAATCTGAGCATCCTGTTTGGTCATGGTCGGGATTTGAGTTAAATCTTCAAGTGACAGTAAATGATTATCGGATAGATCCAGATTGGCAGCTAAAATGCGTTGCTTGTGCCAAGGGCAATGTTCGACAGCTAAGCGTAGCAATTCTTTTAATTTCCGGCCTTGCAATGCTTCAATGTCTTCTCTGCTAAACCGCTGGGATTTTTCTAAGTCGTTTACATAGCCAATAGTTGGGCGTTTCAGAAGTTTTTCATGTAAAGGAAAGGCGATGTTCTTAACTATTGAGGAGTGCATTTATATATGAGAATGTTTTAAATTATGTGTTGTGACAAATAAATTCCACTTGATATAACCGATAACACCTCTTTGAGGCGTATTATCGGTAAAATTATTTTTTGAAAATCAATTGATAGCTTCTCAAATAAATAATATTTATCACTCAGATTTTGGAAATTAAACACCTGAAAGCTTATATTTTTCCGTGCTAATTAAAGAATCAGCACCGAATAAGTTCGGCAACTGCCGTAGTATTTTTGTTCGTATTAAAGGCGCATAGTAGGCTACGCAACTGTTTGTACATCACTGAAGGTGGACAAAAAGACAAGTCAGTTGTCAAGTGTGTCGTGCACGCCTAAAACACTAATTGGCGTTTTTGGGCTGTGACTGAAAATTTTGAATTGCCAGTGAAAGTAAAGCAGCAACAGCCGATTGATTAAATTCGGTGTCATTCGGTACAGCCGATTGTGAAGCGTAAAATAAAGTCATTGGTTTTCTTGAGTTAGCTAGTAATCTTATTGATTCACCAAGTTGATGATTGATAGGATCCGCTACGAATTCACCATCATATAATAAAACGTATGCGACTATCATCGCTTTATCGTCGCCCCTAAGTACAACAACAGGGATTTCAGGATAGTCGGGCAAATGCAGAATATCATTGTTGTCTAGGCTGTGGCCATAAGACAAGGCAAGTTCTGGATGGTGATAGAGGCGTTTATGATCATAAGCGCGAGCAGTGAATAAACGTACTTTATTATTTTGCTTATCTTGGTAGTCTCGCTCAAACCAGTCTTCACTGCCAAAAACATCCATACCCCAACGACTATTGCGGTTTGCGGGAGTTGAAGAGAAGTTTTCCAGTATCAATGCTATGTCATTGACAGATTTTCCATCATTCACTTTAGCGTCGATATAGCTATGTATTGTGGTTGGAATAAGTGCTAGTGCCAACAGTATAATAACGGGGATTGCGTAGCGTGAGGACATCATGGGTTTATTCTTCAATGGGAGCCTGGCCTAGCCAGAAAATAACGGGTAAAGCAACGACAAAGGTTAACAGGCCTGATATTTCATGGGCTGCTGTGGCAAGTACATCAAGGCCTACCCAGTGGACAAGCATGGTCAGAATAAATACCCGGACGATATTAACGCCAATCGCGAGAGGGATGGCAATGCCTAATACGGCTATTCTACGAATGATACTAGGACATAAATAGGCTGTCAGTATAGCGATAGTAATAGTGGCATATAGTGTGGAAAACCCACTACAGGCATCAGCAACTCTTAAAGAGCCGTTGGGGATTTCTATTAAAGTACCTGTTGTGAAGTTAGGAACACCAAAAAAATTGAGTAACCAGCCAGTACTATCTGTTGCTATTTGGCGTAAAGCCAAGTGGATAGACTCGGTAAATGCCAGAGGGATTGGTAAAGTAAAAATTAGCATGGCGAGAGGAAACAAAATAACTTTGGTTCGTTCTGCCCCTAAAAATAATAAAGATAGCCCTGGGAGAGAGATGAAAAAAGCGATGGCAGAAAGCAATTGAGTATGCATGCCTGCATCTAGCATATGCAGAAATAACGCAGGAACGAGTACTGCAAACCCCCACGGTGTTGCATCGAGTATATCTTGTTTGTGTTTTTTTAACTCACTCCATATAAGATAGATGACTACACAAGCGATAAGAATACTGTGACCATTATGCCATACTCCCATTGTCCATCGATCAAAAAGCCAGGCAATTGTCGGCGCAAACAATACGACTAGTAGTAACCCGGCTAACCAAATGAGCGCTGTATTTGCACCTTGTGTAGCAATATCATTGTTTTGACTTCGGTTATTCATAAATTTAATAGAGAATATTAGTGACTTTTCAGTGTGATATATAGGGAAAAACGACTTATGTTAATGAGATTATATGCAAAAAATAGTTGAGTTAGCAACCATATAGTTTTCTGTAGGTAAATAAAATGTTATGATTTTGCCGATAGAAATCCAGAAATAGTTTTTTTAATTTTAGTAAATTAACTTTTTAAGATACTGTAGTGACCTTAGATAACTCGCAACAAATACCCTACCCATTTTGCTGGTCTTTTTGTCTGTCTTCGGCGTGATAGAAATAGTTACGTAGCCTGCTATGCGCCTATTTCTATGCCTTGAAGACAAACAAAAAGACCAGTAAAATGGGTAGGTTATTTATTGCGAGTTACCTTATGCTTATCATTAATGTTAGCAGTAGCATTCATTATGTCAATTAAAGATTGTCGGCAAACCTTTCCACTTAGAAATTATAATAATCAGGAAGAATAAATACAGTGAGTTTTATTAAAATTGAAGAGGTTTTGTGGCAATATCGCCGCTTTATTGCTTTGTTGGTCGTTGTTTTAGTCGTCCAGTTATTCGAATTAACGTTACTGCACTATAAATATAATATATTTACCGGTGGCTTTTTACAGCCTATCTGGTATCAAACAATTTCAGAACGAATTGCATTTATTTTCGTTTCTCTTTGGTTTGATTTTATGTTTTTTGGTTTTTTTGCAGTAGCCTGGTTTTTTACCACCGACAGGCTAAATAAGCACGGTATCTACATATACTACATTTTTAGTGTTTTCTCTATGTTGCTTATGGGAGGGTGGCTAGGGTTTAAATTTAAAGTATTATCCTATTTTAATGACACATTAGATTTTCTGATTTTACAAAATTTAGGTGGCGGAAGTATCAAAGATGCCTTTCTCTATGCAAGCAATGAAATCACTTTGTTTGCCAGTGTGGTTTTCCTTGTTGCCATACTATTCGTCATTAGCTATAAAATTCTCAAAAAATTTAACTATATGCGCTCGTTTCCTACAAATAATAGGCAACGAACTGAACTTTATGTGACTTTTGTTTTAGGTGTCGCTTTAACGCCATTTATTACCTTATTTGTTTTTAATAGTGAAATTTTACGCTATGGAATGCAGAAAAAAACATCTTTTCACTTTATTAGTCATATTCTGGATAGACTTTCAGACTTTGATTTTGATGGTTTTGGTGGTTTTTCTTTTCCGCGGGATAAAGAGCCTTTTAATGCAAAAGTGTACCCTAGTGCTTTGGATGTCCCTGCAAATGGTATTGATGAAGATGGTTTTTTAGGTGATGCTTTAGCATTGAGTTCTGCAAGTGATTCCTTTCTTGAGATTGTACCTGAAAAAGGAAAACATATCATACTTATTGTTTTAGAAAGCGCGCGTGCCGACTCTTTAGAAAAGAAAATAAAAGGCCAATATGTTGCGCCAACACTAAGAAGTATTGCAAAAAAGGGTACTTCTATTAAAGATGCCTATAGCCATACTGGATATACAACAACGTCTTTAAAAGCGATTTTTAATAGAAACCTAATTGGGGGAAATGCCAATAATTTACTCGGTTTCTTGCAAAAGTCAGGTTATCAGATCTCAATTATCTCTGGGCAAGATGAATCATTTGGAGATGTGGCAACCAGAGTAGGTATGACAGAAGAAGGTGTTTACTATTTCGATGCGCGAGTAGCGATTGAGGATCGAGTTTATGGTAGCAAAAATTCAGGTAGTTTACGCCTAAGTGAGGAGCGTGTTGTTGAACAATTTAAATTAAGGGTTGATGAGCTGGATTTTACACAACCTCAATTTATATATCTTAATTTTCAGGCCGCTCATTTTCCTTATTCTCACCCGAAAATGACCAAGCGTATTACCGAAAATCTTATTTCTCGGTCTGACATAAATATTGAAAATAGAGATAAAGTGACAGCAACATACTGGAATGCTATTGCTAATGCTGACTGGGCTGTAGGCGAAGTCATCAATCAGCTTGAACATCTTGATGTTTTAAAAAACACAACCCTCGTTATACTCGGTGACCACGGTGAATCTCTATTTGATGATGGCTTTTTAGGACACGGACATGCCGTAGATGATGCACAAACAAAAATTCCGTTAATTATAAACGACCCCGATATTATTGTGCATGAAGCGATTGGTCAGGTAGATATTGCTGAAATAATGGTGCGCTCAGCCTTAGGACTCAACAAACCTTGGCTTAACAATGAAAAACCCGTTTTTCAATTGGTTGGTAATTTAAATCGTCCAGTATTGATAGCACATGTCAGAAGTGAAGGGATTAGAACAACCTTTGATTTTCGTACCGAACAGGTCTTTTTTAGTGAAGTGAAAGAGTGGAAGCCTTATAAAGAAGCACTTAAAGATCCACAATATAAAGACAGAATTGAACAACTAATCAGAGACTGGGAAAGCTTAAGATGGAAGGCACATCAGGTTCTGAAAAAAAGGGACTGAAAGTCAAACGATTTAATGGTATCATTTGTCCGCTTAGAAACGAGCACGAAATAAACTGAGCAACTGTGTAGGTGCGAATAAATTCGAATCTACAACTTTGTGTTAATAAAGTTGCTCAAGTTATTTCATTCCCATTCCTTAGATTGGGAGTGTGTCAGGAATGACTTAGGTTAAGTGGTCAGTCTTTTATCCTTCCTGGTTGTAGAATATAGTTATGTAGCTGTTTTAAGTGCCTATCTCTACGCCTTGAATGCAAATAAAAAATCCAGCCCTAGTTGCTGATATATTTCGTGAAAATTTCTTATCTAAACTTAGCTAGCCTTGTGAACTCTATGATAACACCTCTAATTACAGGAATGTAGCAGATAAAATGGACTTCGAATAATAGAGCTGTTCTTGTGAATAAATAAATCTTATTTAAAATCAATTGATTAAAATAATATATTTGTTAAGAACCCAGATAAAATACAGTTTTATCTGTTTTTTCAAAAAATGAAGCACACTAAAAAAACATAACGTACTGATTATTAATGAATATTCACAAGAGCAATTCTAATGATAAAAAACAAAGTAATCTATTGGGTTTTAATGATCCCTGTTGACTGTTTATGCTTACATTAGTTAGAGTTAGTTGTTTATATTGCTAAGCATTTATTTAGGAATGGGAATCAAATAACGTGTGCATTCTGACTTGTCTTTTTGTTCGCCTT
>CAZLLL010000049.1:0-10822 GCA_964560255.1 uncultured Methylomonas sp. | reverse complement strand
GAACTTTATTTGCTATGGCAAGAAGCCTATTCGTCTCCTGTTTAAATTGATTGGAACAGCAATTGAGGAGAAAACAGCCCACAATTTGGTAGTAACTTCCATTAACAGCTAACAAATCGTTTACTCACGGTACTTCACCGCAGCGTGTTGAATGATTTAATAAGGGCTTTAGCGAAGGAGCGATGCAATACATTTGGCTGGTAAATAATTTACCATTAAGCTAAAAACATGCCTCGTATAACGGGTATAATAAACTAAAAACGACTAACCCAATACCTTCACTAGTTTTGATTTAAGTCAAAAACAGAAACCTCCTGTCAATATAAAGCAATAGCTTATAGGCAAAATTTATAGCAATGGGGGGATTTTTATTTTAGCGAAGATATTGCTAACCAAGAGGTAACTGTTATGGCAGGAAAACCCGCAGCGCGTTTAGCTGATAACGTTCTTCACCCTTTGCCACCTGTTTTAACAGGTGCACCAACAAGTCCTAATGTTTTAATAGGCTACAAGCCGGTATGGAAGGGAGTTCCTGCTGCCACAGCGGCGGCTTTAAAAGGCCCTAAAAAAGCAGCAGATACTGCCATTAAAGTCGCAAAAGCGGTGACTGCAGCGGCGAGTGGCACACCGGCTTTACCTGCTGCTAAAATAGCCGAAGAAGCTGTTAAAGCAGCCGCTTTAGCAAGTATGAGCGCAACCATTACAGGCATGTCAATGGGAGCCGATATACACCTTTGTGCGACACCGCTCCCTATTCCTCCTCATGGGCCTGGTGTGGTGATTGATGCTAGTAAGACAGTACTGGTAAATAACTTACCTGTTGCGCGTATGGGTGATACTCTTTTAGAGGCTATTGGCCCGCCTAATAAAATCACAAGTGGGTGTGCAACTGTGATTATTGGAGGATGATCAAAAAAATGAGGCGGTGTTTTTTCTCATTCTTATGCTCCCAGAGAGAAGAACTAGAAGATTTACCAAGAATATAGCTCACTAAATACAAGCGCTTAAATTTGTAACCGTTCAGCCTCTCTCTTTGTAAAATGGAAGTTGAGGAGCCTTTTTCTAATAAAACCTCTCCCTAACCCTTCCTTGATAAGGAGGGGGACTGAACGGTTACGAGTAGTAAGAAAGGTAACTCGTAACAAATACCCCAGCCATCTTGCTGGTCTTTTTATCTGTCTTCGGCGCGATAGAAATAGTTACGTAGCCTGCTATGCGCCTATTTCTATGCCTTGAAGACAAACAAAAAACCTGCGCAATATGGGTAGGTTATTTATTGCGAGTTACCTAAGGAATGAGAATTTAATAATATGTGCTCTGACTGCCGTCTATATACCCGGAGCTTGAAATATGCACAAGCTCTGTGTAGGTTGTGGGTGAGGTACGAACCCCAACATTATGCCGCTAGCTATATCACAGGCGCTAGAGGTCTCATCGTGTTGTAAGCAACTGGACTTTGTGATTTGTGTTATCCCTATCGTTGGGGTTCGTGCCTCACCCACAACCTACACTTAAAATAATAGTTTAAATGCACAAGTTATTAAATCCTCATTCCTAAGCAAATAATAATAATAAAAATTTACGGGTAACCCCCAAAAGCATTAACTACGAAAGATACAAAAAACTGAACACCCCATTTTTTCTTGCCTTTCGTAGTTAAATTCTTGCTAAAGCGTTAAAGCCTCTTCACGATTGTACTATTACTAAAGTACTTTTTCATCTTCCTCCTGCACGTCTAATTGACGGCTCGTCTGTGAAGAAATGCATTCTAAATAGCTGTCAGAATAATTCCTATGTGCATCAGCCAGGCCTTTTGCTGAGCCAAAACTCTCACGCAACTCTTTTAATACTGTTTTGGGGTTTTCTGATTTCTTCAGTGCAATCATTTTTGTATAGCCTTTATAAGCTGTTTTCCGTATCGGTTCAAAAGGAACAAAACCAGGCATATTTTTCGAAGATAAATCAACAATGCATTGTGTTATTGTTTCAGGGTCAAGGTGATAAGATTTAATATCTTGATCATTACGGATCAATTCAAGTACTGTTTGCTGGTACTCATCCTTCTCGCTACAGGCACTCAACGTTATTAAAAGGCTGATAATTAATATTTTTTTCATTAGATTTAAATTCAAATAGTGTTATTTTGATGCTTCAATTTCTTGCATAGCCTCTTTAATCCATAGTTCTGCTTCAGCATTAATATCTCTGCTTTTACGATTTTCAGTGGCAATAACGGAGCCAACTTTGACCTGAATAACCCCGGGGTATTTTAAAAAACTATTGCGCGGCCAAAACTCGCCCGCGTTATGAGCAATAGGGATAACGGGATAGCCGGTACGTTGCGCGAGTAAGCTGCCGCTTGCGCTAAATTTTCCATGCTCACCAGGTGCTATTCTGGTGCCCTCAGGATACATAATGATCCAATAGCCCTCCTGAAGTCGTTTAGCCCCCTGTTTTAGCAGTTGTGATAAGGCCTCTTTCGGAGTGGAGCGATTGATAGCAATAGGCTTTAAGGTTGCCATAGCCCACCCCCAAAAAGGTATCCAGAGTAGCGATTTTTTTAATAGTATGCTTGCCGAGGGAAAATGGGCTACTAGGAAAATAGTTTCCCAGGCAGACTGGTGTTTACATAATATAATCGCATTTTGTTCTGTTGGTATATTTTCCAGGCCAGAAATACTGTAGTTTATACCGCATATTTTTTGTGCCAGAATGAGCGCACTAGAGGCCCAGAATTTAGCAATTTTAAAGCGCAACGTCTCTGAGAAAGGAGCGATAAGAAGCACAATCAAGGCTAATATAATAGTGATAGCAAGTATGGAAGCAAACAAACAGCCTGAGCGTAAATAAAGTGCGAAACGGTTACCTTGATAAGATATATTCTGCTGCTGCATATAGATTCTCGAAAATAGGAATGTTTAAATCAGGGTGGGCGGCTAACGTTATTTCGCCATTTCCTGTTTTGACTAAGAGTGATCGTGCGCCTGCAGCAATGCCAGCCTCAATATCACGCAAGGAATCACCAATAAAGTAAATATCATCTAAGGGGGTATTTTCATCCTGGCTAAACTGTTCTAACATACCAGGTTTTGGTTTTCTGCAGAGGCAGCCTGCATCTGGAAGGTGCGGGCAGTAATAAATATGCTTGATTTTTCCACCCGCTTGCTCTGTCATCCGTATCATTTTAAGGTGTATCTCGGTTAGCGTGGCATCACTATACAAACCACGCCCTACCCCAGACTGATTAGTCATAATTACAACTTGATAGCCTTGCTTAGTAAACAGTGCAATCGCTTCCAGGCTACGATCAATCGGCTGCCATTCGTCAGGGGATTTGATAAAGTCGCCTGAATCATGATTAATCACACCATCACGATCCAGTAACACGTATTTTGTAGACTGCGACATTAGTTTTGTAATTTAGAGATATCAGCAATTTGTAAAAATAATTTTGCTAGCTTATTCAGTAATGCCAACCGGTGTGCGCGTAAGTCTAGGTCATCACACATCACCATCACATCATCAAAAAATTGATCAACATCTGTACGTAAACTTGCCAGGCGATTTAAGGCGGCCTGGTAATCAGAGCTAACTAATAATGGGGCGACATCTTTCTCTGCTTGTTCGGCAGAAGCAAGCAAAGTGATTTCTGCAGGCTCAATTAATTGCCCAATTGTTTCTGCTGTTTGCTTATCTGATTTTTTAAGAATATTGGCAATGCGTTTATTGGCAGCGGCTAAACTTTCAGCTTCTGGTAATGCTCTAAAGTTTTGTACGGCTTGTAAACGACGATAAAAATCATAAGGCTGTTCTGGCAAGATGGCGAATACTGCTGCATACTCATCAGCTGTAAAGCCATGATCCAGACTATAGCCTTTTAAGCGCTCATAAACAAAGGCAGCTAGTAGCTTGCGTGTTTTTTCTTGATCAAACGGGTGAGTAAATTGCTGTAAGGCAAAATCAATACACTTACTTAAGCTGATTTCCAGTTTGTTTTCAATAATGGTTCGCAGTGTGCCTAATGCCGCGCGTCGTAGAGCATAAGGGTCTTTATCTCCGCTAGGTATTAAATCAGCACTAAAAATCCCCGTCAGGGTATCAATTTTTTCTGCTATTGAGAGTATTTGTCCTGTCGTGCTTGCAGCGGTTGGACTGCCAGATTGCTTAGGGTAATACTGCTCTTCAATCGCCTGCGCGACTGCTGGATTTTCTCCATCCGCTAATGCGTAATAACGCCCCATTAAACCTTGTAAACTTGCAAATTCTTCAACCATATTGGTTATCAGGTCGGTTTTTGCTAATTTTGCTGCACGAGTAACTAAGGTGCTATCAAGCTGGAGACTATCGGCAATATATTTTGCCAGTTTTTCTACTCGTTGTGATTTATCTGCCAGGCTACCTAACTTTTTCTGAAAGATAATATTACTTAATTGTTCAGTGCGCTCTTCTAGACGTAGTTTTCGATCCTGATTCCAGAAAAATTCAGCATCCGCCAAGCGCGGCATAATAACCCGTTCATTACCTTGCTGAATTGAAAGTGGGTTACTGCTTTCAATATTACTAAAGGTAATAAAATGTGGAAGCAGCTCACCCTGAGAGTTCTTGACCGGAAAGTATTTCTGGTTAATTTGCATGGTGGTCATCAAAACTTCGGCAGGCAAGGTCAGAAAACGAGCATCGAAATTACCAGTGATGGGGACTGGATATTCATTTAAAGCTGCAATTTCAGCAAGTAAATCGTCTTCAATATGAGCAATGCCCCCGACATTAGAGGCAGCATTATTGGCGGCATCACGAATGATTTGCATACGTTGATTGAAATCAGCAATCACTTTGCCCTGCTTAAGCAAACACGATTCGTAAGTTTCAGGGGATGGGACGGTTATTGCTTCCGGTGCATGAAAGCGGTGACCCTGCGTTAAGTTGCCAGTCGTCAGACCTAAAATATTGGTTTCAATAATGTGCGTACCATACATTAACACCGCCCAATGCACTGGGCGCACAAATTCTGTGTTTGACGCGCCCCAGCGCATACGTTTGGCAATGGGTAACTGGATGATACTTTTACGGATAATATCAGGTATAAGCTTGATACTCGGCTGCCCTTTTATTTCTTGAGTAAAGCTCAGCCATTCACCTTTGTCTGTTTTTAAACGGCTTAATTGCTCAACAGTCGTAGCGCAACTTTTAGCAAACCCCAAGCAGGCTTTAGAAGGCTCACCGAGATCATTAAAGGCCGCTTGTACGGCAGGGCCCCGCTTTTGTATGCTTTTATCTGCTTGCGAGCTGACCAGATCATTAATTAATACCGCTAAGCGACGCGGCGTAGCGTAGGCTTTGCATTCACCAAAGCTTAAGTTAGCCTGGATCAGTCCTTGCTGGATATTTGTCAGTAAGGCCACGCTTAGCTTATTGAGTGATGCAGGCGGTAATTCTTCACAGCCTAATTCAAATAACAAGTGTTGAGAATCGCTCATGCGGCTGCTCCTGCTTTTTTTACCATAGGAAAGCCGAGTGCTTCGCGACGAGCATAATAGGTTTCGGCAACAGCTTTAGACATATTTCTGACTCTTAGAATATAGCGTTGACGTTCAGTAACAGAAATTGCATGACGAGCATCTAGCAAGTTAAAGGTA
The DNA here is from genome assembly GCA_964560255.1 of uncultured Methylomonas sp. Classification (GTDB taxonomy): domain Bacteria; phylum Pseudomonadota; class Gammaproteobacteria; order Methylococcales; family Methylomonadaceae; genus Methyloprofundus. The sequence continues at coordinate 5,186 of CAZLLL010000049.1, read as the reverse complement.
TGTGATGCTTTTAGCACCATTTCATAGGCGGGCAATGGCAGTCCTTGGTCAATGAGCCTGGCAGATTCTGCTTCGTAAGTATCAAAGCAGCTAAAGAGAAAATCAACTTTAGCATGATCAAAGTTATACTCTGACATTTCCACTTCATTTTGGTGGAATACGTCGCCATAAGTGACAGAGCCTTGCGGACCTTCTGACCAAACCAGATCATAAACACTTTGTACGCCCTGTATGTACATCGCGATACGCTCAAGACCATAAGTTATCTCACCAGTCACTGGACGGCATTCCAGTCCGCCTACTTGTTGAAAATAAGTAAACTGGGATACTTCCATGCCGTTTAACCAGACTTCCCAACCCAGGCCCCAGGCCCCTAAAGTAGGAGACTCCCAATTATCTTCGACAAAACGCACATCATGTTCTAGCAAATCCAAACCTAGATGACGTAAAGAGTTAAGGTAAAGTTCCTGTATATCGTCAGGAGACGGTTTTAGGACGACCTGAAATTGATAGTAATGTTGCAAGCGGTTTGGGTTTTCACCATAACGACCATCAGTAGGACGGCGTGAAGGTTGTACATACGCTGCATTCCAAGGCTCTGGGCCTATTGCACGTAAAAAAGTAGCGGGGTGAAATGTCCCAGCGCCAACTTCTAAATCAAGCGGTTGTAAAAGTACACAGCCTTGCTCAGACCAGTAATTTTGTAATGCAAGGATAAGCCCTTGAAAGGTAGATGAATCGTTATTTGAACTTGACACTGTATCGAGGTTGAGTAGTCGCTAAAAAATTTTGCAATTATAGCTTAAATAATTGCAGCTGGCATAACTAAGTGAGATATGCATTGTTTTATAGCGCATAATCATAATCAATAATCAAAGGGGCATGATCTGAAAAGCGCTCATCTTTATAAATTGAGGCAGATATGACTTTATCTTTTAGCTGCTCACTGATTACGTGGTAATCAATGCGCCAACCCACATTTTTTGCCCATGCCTGGCCGCGATTTGACCACCAGGTATATTGATCCGGCTCTTGATTAACCAGTCTAAAAGCATCATACCAAGATTCCTGTTCAAATAACTGATCTAGCCAAGCGCGCTCCTCAGGCAAAAATCCTGAGTTTTTTTGATTTGCTTTCCAGTTTTTTAAATCAATTTCTTTGTGTGCGATATTCCAGTCACCACAAATGACAGTGTTCCGGTCATTTTTTGCCTTTTCTTGCAATATAGGCATAAATCTATCCATAACGCTGTATTTAAAGGTTTGACGCTCCTCTTTAGAAGAGCCAGAGGGTAGATATAAGGAAATAACGCTGAGCTTACCAAGCTGAACCTCTAAATAGCGTCCTTCATTATCTACATCGTCAAAACCCATGCCGATAATGACTTTGTCGGGTTTAAATCTGCTATAGACTGCAACACCGCTATAACCTTTTTTTTCAGCGCTATGGTAGTAACAGTGGTAACCTTCTGGCCTGAAAGCATCTGCGGTAAGTTGATCGGGTTGCGCTTTGGTTTCCTGAATGCAGATCACGTCGGCATCCTGCTTTGCTAACCAGATAAAAAATCCTTTGCGCTCAGCAGCGCGAATTCCATTGGTATTGATGGTAATGATACGCATATTTAGTGATTCAGACTTGCAGAGTTATAATTAAAGCAGTATTATACTCTGTTCGGAAATGTATGTTAGTCGATTTTTAGACGTATAAAGGTCATTATGAAACCAGAAATTCACCCAGAATATAAACAAATAACGGTCACTTGCGGCTGTGGAAATGAGTTCACAACAGGCTCAGTCCTAGGTAAGGATTTGCATATTGAGGTATGTTCAGCTTGCCATCCTTTTTTTACCGGTAAACAGCGTGTTGTAGATACCGCTGGCCGTGTAGATAAGTTCCGTAGGCGTTACAGTAAATAGTTATTAGGGTAACCGCTTAGTCAAAATAAAGGAAATATCATGGCACAAGACACACTGACGATAAAAAATAATTCTACCGGCAAGGAATCTGAGTTTCCCTTGCTGAAGGGAACTGTTGGTACGCCCGTTGTTGATGTCAGCACACTTCATAAACAAATGGGTTTGTTTACCTATGACCCTGGGTTTATGTCAACAGCGAGCTGTAAAAGTGCAATCACTTATATTGATGGTGAAAAAGGTGTTTTGTTATATAGGGGCTACCCTATTGATCAATTAGCTGAAAAATGTTCTTTTCTTGAAGTTGCCTATTTATTGATGAATGGTGAACTCGCAGATAAAACAGAACAAGCTCAATTTGAGCATGAAATTGGTAAACATGCCATGTTGCATGAAGCTATGCACAATTTTATTGATGGTTTTCATTATGATGCGCATCCAATGGCTATGATGGTAGGTATTGTTGGCTCTCTATCTGCATTTTACCATAGTGAATTGAACATGAAAGATCCTGAGCATCGCAGAATTTCAGCGATGCGAATGCTGGCAAAAATGCCAGTTATTGCAGCGGCTTGCTACCGTCACTCTATTGGTTTCCCTCATGTTTATCCACGAGCAGATCTGAGTTATTGTGAAAACTTCCTTAACATGATGTTTTCATTACCCTCGCAAAAATATATAGATAAAGATAATTACATTGACCCTACTGCTGTCAAAGCGTTGAATTTATTGTTTATACTGCATGCTGACCACGAGCAAAATGCCAGTACATCTACAGTGCGTTTAGCGAGTAGTACCGGAGCAAACCCCTATGCTTGTATCGCAGCAGGTATTGGCGCACTTTGGGGGCCAGCACATGGTGGGGCCAACGAGGCTGTTTTAAGTATGCTGGAAGAAATAGGCACTGCCGATAGAATTCCTGAATACATTGCTAAAGCAAAAGATAAGAATGATCCTTTTCGATTAATGGGCTTTGGTCATAGGGTTTATAAAAACTTTGACCCTAGGGCAACGATTATTCGCAAAGCCTGCTATGACGTTCTTGAAAAAACTTCAACTACAGATCCATTATTTGAATTATCTTTGGCATTAGAAAAGTTTGCCTTGGAAGATGAATACTTTAAAGAGAAAAAATTGTATCCAAATGTAGATTTTTATTCAGGGATTATTTATAAAGCCTTAAATATTCCTGTTGATATGTTTACCGTCATGTTTACTATTGCACGCACATCAGGATGGGTGTCTCACTGGCTGGAAATGATGGGTGAGCCAGGACGTATTGGTCGCCCACGACAAGTTTATACTGGGAAAGACGTACGCAATATATAACTTATTCTAGATTCTATCGGGCATAAAGAAGCAGTCTTAGTGGCTGCTTTTTTATGCCTGACTTTTTGAGATTCATTAGTTTGCAGTTAACACTTTTGCAGGAGTGCAAGAGTAATTGCTGATGCCATAAAAACCTATATTGGAAAGCGATCTATATAAGGTAACTCGCAACATCCCCATCTTGCTAGTCTTTTTGTCCACCTTACTTATTGATAGAAATATTCGGCTACCAACTTAATACGGGACAACTCCTTTGCAAAATAAGTAGGGTGGGCAGTTTTTTTTGCCCGCCATCAAGTTGAACCTCGGTGGGCAGAAAAGATTGCCCACCCTACTTATGATGGCTTGTCCCCTCTTAAGTTGGTAGCCCAAATATTCATGTAGCCTGCCATGCACCTATTTCTACACCTTGAAGATGAACAAAAATCCTGCGTAATATGAGTAGTTTATTTATTGCGCATTACCTAAAAGAAAATGCTATTATAATTATATTCAATAGAGTTGTTCTTGTGAATCAATAACTAAAGTTTCGGGGTTTATTTATTGCAACTATTAACGCATAAGACATTGTTTTTATATGATAATAAATATCATTACCAACCTAATGTTGCATGTTTGACTTTTCAATCCCACAATACCTTTAATATATTAGAGAGTTTGTTTTTTTAATAGATTATAATAAAATCAATCAGTTACAATTACAAATACCTGAATCAATACAACCAACTTTTAGCTCAAACAGGCTAACTAATACTTATAATTCAATTTGTTATGATAAATAATGAACTCCGAAACTTTAGTCAATAAATAAAAATTATTTAAAATCAATTGATTAAAATAATTTTTTTGTTAGAAAACCAGATGAAATACAGTTTTGTCCATTTTTTCAAAAAATGAAGTACACTAAAAAACATAACATACTAATTATTAATGTATATTCACAAGAACAACTCTAATAATGGCAAAGGTCCCACATTATGAAAAGAAAAATATGTGTCGCATTAGATGTAAATACACTTAAAGAAGCAAAAGACCTGGCAAAACGACTTTCACCCTGGGTCGGTGTATTTAAGGTTGGTTCACAATTGTTTACAAGTGAAGGGCCTCATGTCGTTGAGGCCATTCAAAGTACAGGAGCCGATGTATTTCTGGATCTAAAATACCACGATATTCCTAATACGGTTGTTGAAGCCTCAATCGTTGCTGCCAGAATGGGTATTTTTATGTTTAATATCCACACCTTAGGTGGATTTAAAATGATGAGTGCTGTTGCAAGCAGGGTTATCGAAGAAGCCGACAAAACCAATAGCAGAAGACCTATTGTGTTAGGTGTGACAATTCTAACTAGTACATCAGAGGAAGAGTTGCACTCGGATTTAAAAATTAACACCCCCTTTAATGAGTACGTTTGCCACTTGGCACAGCTTGCCAAAACAGCCGGATTAGATGGTGTTGTTTGCTCTGCAAAAGAACTATCTATTATTCGACAGGTCTGTGGAACTGACTTTGTTCTGGTCACACCTGGAATACGTCCCTCCTGGGCATCGAGCAATGACCAAAAAAGAACCACGACACCTAAAGAAGCCATCTCTAATGGAGCGGATTACATAGTCGTGGGTCGCCCTATCACTCATGCAGAGATTCCAGAGCTGGCGGCCGAAAAAATTCTTAATGAAATCAATGCCTGACCGCTTACAGTAATTTTAATAAATATAAATGAATTAGTTATATTTACTTTATTGAAACTTGATTCCATAACAATAAACAATGATTGATGGAAATTGTTAGTTAAAATTTAGGCATCGTTCATTTATCAGTTAACACTTTCGTTGTAAAAATTTTGAAAACCATAGGGCGCGGCTAAAGTCGCACCCTATGCCTCTACTGTATGTCCCTCTTAAAAATTAGTAGCCAAAATAATTATATGTAGGGTGCATTCTATG
>CAZLLL010000048.1:0-11129 GCA_964560255.1 uncultured Methylomonas sp. | reverse complement strand
GCTGCGTAACCAGGCGATCTTTACGTCTTGTGTTTGCATGGAAAACAAAATGTAAGCCACTTTTAAGGTTAAAGGAAGTAGGGCTTGTTTATTATTATTTTGCTTTTCTTTTTGTTGCCGCGACCGCTTTCATCTTTTCAATAGCTGCTTTACGTTTCTCTGCTTTTTCAAGTTTTTCTTGTTCAATTCTAGCAAGCCGCTGTTGTCTATTTTGAAAGCGTTTATTTGCCAGACTTGCTTGTTCGGCCTGTTTTAGTTTTATGATATGTTCACTTTTAGATGCTCGAAACATTTGCACTAAAGAAATATGACTAGGACAAACTATATCGCAACAGCCGCATTCTATACAGTTAAATAAGCGATAATCCAGGCATTGCTCCAATTGCTGACTACGGCTATACCAATACAGTTGCTGTGGTAACAACTCGACAGGGCATATACTGGCGCAATCACCACAACGAATACAGGGCATGACAGCTGGTTTATTAGCAATATCATCGCCAGTCAAAACGAGAATACAGTTTGTAGCCTTGGTCACAGCGATTTCATCCGAACTTAAAGCGATACCCATCATAGAACCGCCCATAATCAAACGTTGTACATTTGAAGTGTAACCTCCACATTGTTCAATTAAGTGACTTATAGGCGTGCCTATTTTTACACGTATATTCTGAGCCTGTTTGATACCTTTTCCAGTCACGGTCATAATGCGCTCAGTTAGTGGTATTCCTAGGCAAATTGCTTGATAGGTTGCATAAGCGGTACCGATATTCTGGCACAGTATACCGTACTCGGCAGGTAATGATTTAGCTGGGATTTTAGTACCGGTGACACTTTCAATCAGCTGCTTTTCACCCCCTGCCGGATAAATAGCAGGCACACTGATTAGCTGAACCGCTTGTTGGGCTATTGCTATAGTAAGCGCCTGTTTTGCTAAGGGCATATTATCTTCTAACGCAATAATGCAGTGCTTAGCCTGTAAAATATATTGCAGGATTAATGCACCTTGTATAATTTGCTGCGCATAAGCTTGCATCAGGCTTGCGTCACAACTGATATAAGGTTCACACTCGGCTCCATTGATAATCAGGCTGTGGATATTAGCAGCTTGTAATTTTTCTGCAGTGGGGAATATTGCGCCACCTAAACCGACGATACCTGCCTGGAGGATTTTTGCGCGTAATGCTGTGGGGGTTTCGAGTTGATAATCAATAGATGATTGAGGAGCAAGCTCGTTATCTAAGCCATCTGTCGTGATAACAATACAGGTATCAGTTAAACCGGAAGGGTGTGCGATAAGTTGTGGTGCTATCTCTTTTACGGTACCGGAACTTGCGGCGTGAACGGGGGGAGCAAAGCGTTCACTGCAAGTTGCGATGACTTGTCCTTTAAGCACCGTGTCACCTGGATGAACAATGGGCTGGGCATAGGTGTCAGAGCGCTGATATAAAGGATAAATCAGTTCAGGCGAGATGGATGAGTCAATAATTTCTGTTGTTTGTTTATGACTCTCTAAAATAACACCGCCTGGAAACTTCCCTGGTTTTGTCATTTAAGTACCCATTGACTTGGTTTGCTTTTTATCGGCAGCATAATAATACAGTCTACCGGACAGGGGGCAATACACAATTCACACCCAGTACACTCAGCAGCAATCACCGTGTGCATTTGTTTTGCTGCGCCTAAAATCGCATCAACAGGACAAGGAGGAATGCACTTAACACAGCCGATACAATCCTGTTCAATAATATAGGCTACAGCGGGTGCTTTTTGCTTGCCAAACTCACTATTCAGTGGTTTTGATGGTGTACCTAATAAGTTAGCTAACGCAGCAATGGTTTCATCACCTCCGGGAGGGCACTGGTTAATATCCGCTTCACCAGCCACAATTGCTTGCGCATAGGGACGGCAACCAGGGTATTTGCATTGAGCACATTGAGTTTGTGGTAATAAGGCATCTACCTGATCAGTTAAAGGGTCACCTTGTACCTTTAAGTACTGAGTCGATAAACCTAATATTAGCGCAAGTAGGCTAAATATAAAACACAGTAGTAACATTAAGCGAGACCCATAAAACCCATAAATGCCATTGACATTAAACCCGCAGTAATTAAACCGATGGAAGCACCCTGAAAAGGGGCAGGAACATCTGCCACATCAATACGTTCACGTAGTGCTGCAAATAATACTAGCACCAACGTAAACCCTAGCGCTGTGCCGATACCAAAAACAACGGACTCAATAAAGCCATGTGCAGCCTGTACATTTAGTAAGGCAACGCCTAAAACCGCGCAATTAGTTGTAATTAATGGTAAATACAAGCCTAATCGACGGTGCAGGCGAGGGCCGAATTTATGCATGATAATTTCAGTAAACTGGACTACAGCCGCGATAACAACGATAAAGCTAATGGTGCGTAAATACTGGAGCTCCAGTGGTAATAACACGAATTGATATAGCAGATAGCTAGTGACTGAAGCGAGTGTTAACACAAAAGTGGTTGCCAGTCCCATGCCGACAGCAGAGTCCAGTTTGCGTGATACGCCCAGAAAAGGGCATAGACCTAGAAATCGAACCAGAACAAAGTTATTGACCAGAATGGTGCTGATAAGTAACAAGAAATAGTGTTTCATGTTTTGTTTAGAAATTGAAAATTATCAGTTATTTATTTTGGCGAGGGTGTAATGTTGTTCTTGTGGGTTTAGGGGGAGTTGCTCAGGTTATACCATGCCCATTCCTTATTAAACTTTAGCTGACTAAATAAGTCAAATTTCAATTGTAAATCAATGGGGGCGCAGTGTCATACGGATTATTGGTTAAATAATTAATTTTTAACGCTATTTTGTGAAAATAGAAGTGCCAGAGCGAGTTATTTATATTTGATAATAAAATAAAGGGGTCGGTGTTATTTATTTTGACAATTTAATTCCACTGAGCCCTTTATTCCTTAGTAAAATGGGCTAACAAAGCTCTAAACTCAGGCAGCTCAATATCATAAGCATGAGGAAGAAACCACAAGCCTGTTGGCCGATGGTTCTTTTTTTCAGCCTGATTCTGTGTTTGCGTAGCAACGATAACCCAAGTCATGCGCCAAATCCATCCATCATGACCATCCCAGGCAAAAATTTTTCGTTTTTCAGCCAAGTCTAATATCAATTTACTTTTCTCAGAGTTTTTTCGCACAAAAGGCTGTGCAACAGGGGTATGGTAAGCTTGGCACCAGCTATTAGGGAAATACTGTTCTAAAAGTGCGACCACAGGTAAAAAAGACATGGTTGATGTCAACACAAAGACAAGTCTTCCATTTTCGGCCAGACAACGTTTACTTTGGGAAAGTAAATTTTCTATTAGGTCAATTCCCCCAGAGCCTCCATGCACGGCAAGAGCCAATCCATAATCTATATCTTCTGGTACGAGATCTGTTCTACCACAAGGGGGATTACATGCGATAATGTCATACTTCTCTTTGCTATCATTGGTCTCTGTCAACATATCCCGCAGGACAATTCGATCAAGCACGAGCTCATTCAAGCTAGCATTATTTTCACAGATCTCCAATGCTCTGGGGTTTATGTCAGAAGCTTCAACATACCCTACGCCACCGGACTTTAGTGACACGGCTACAGACCCTCCTCCACAACAAAGCTCAACTGTTCGAATACTCTCCAGCGGTCGTTGCTGACTGCTTGAATAATTTAAGGCTTCTGAATATGTATTAGTTGCTAAAAGTAGCGATTGGTAGCGATTTACAGGATAGAAATCATCGAAATTGTGAAATGCTAAAATTTGTCCTTGTGGACCATAATGATGAATGATTTTTTCCATAAAGTTACTTTAGTTTGGTAAGATAATGTCGGAACTTCGTTGAAAGGCCTTGAATATTTTTAACAGTAGGATTGCCTCTAAAACGCAAATTATGTTCATCTAATTCAGGATTCCATTCTGACTCCTCGACACGGTACGAAAATTTATATTTTCCATCACTTAATCCTAGCACACATACCTGCCCAGACCAAGAAACACAGAGCAGGCAATCCCCTGAGAATTCCACCGAGCGTACAATACCATCATCCCCCTCAGGCATTTGGTAGCTAGCTCTCTCTGTTACACTTTTTTGGTTATCACTGACGCAATATAGCTTCACCGTACCCTGTGCGCAACCAATAGCTAATCGTGAAGACTTACAATTTGCAGCAATAGAAAACACCTCTAACCCAATTGGCTGTTTCACCAAAGTGACAGACTTGGCTACTATATCCCCCCAATAAAGTCGTCCACTTTCATCACCAATCCATAAGCCTTTAGCTAAAATTTTGGGATTATCTGACCATAAACAGATTGAACGGATAGTGTTGTTTGATGGAACGGAAGATAAACCTTTTGTCAAATCGAAAAGTAGCTCGGAATTCCATTTTACATCATCAATATCCTCTATGTGTCGATAAACCAAGCCATCATATCCAGCAGTATAAAAAAAGTCCCGACGACCATCGGAATCCTTTATTAAGCACATAACTGGTCCAGTGTGTTCTCTACAAACTTCTGGCAACCAACTGTCATCATTTTTCTGCCAGTTTTCCAGTCGTTGAAAAGAAACATTATGCGCGCGATCAGACACCGCAACCCAGCGCCCGCTAGTACTGAATGCGACACACCTAGGATAATCAGCAAACCAGTTGGTGCTAGACGAAGATATTGATATTTTTGTATTTTTTGCGCATGATCTAAGTCATAAAGATGTAAAAGTACTCGGCCATCGCGCGAACATGTCACTAATTGTTTATTTTGGGGACTGATATCAAAATCCAGTAAATCTGCAGAATGAATACCTGAGAATGAAATTACTTCTGGATCAATAGACTGCCTTCCGACAAGCCGCAATGCACCGCTACTGGTAGACAGCATGATTCTGTTATCATTTGGGCTTAAAAACCTCCCTGTCCAGAATTGTAGATAGCCTTTTAAGGGAATACGAATATTAAACCAATTAGATTCTGACAACTCAGATCCACTTAGATCCGTTGGATCCTTTTCATACTCGCCCATACTAACATTGCGTAAATTAGCTGCTTTCAAATTAGCATTTTGTAAACAGGCACCATCCAGTTTAACGTTATCCAAAGTTGCCCCTTCAAAATTGCATTCCGATAGAATCGCACCGCATAAATTACTTTCGGTTAAGGTCGCATTCTGAAAATTAGTTCCAGAAAAGTCTGATCCTGCACCGGTCAGACCTTGGAAACATTGATTGCTACAATTAGGTTTAAGATCTTTAAGCCACTTCGCTCGAACAATAATACTTAACCCAATAGCAGGAATTGAGCGTACGTTTCGACTTGGAGGATGGTGACAAGCCTTCTCGGTGATGTTTTTTAGCTTAGTTTTTATAATGTCGAGATCGCCTGTGTTACTTTCTTTTAAGATCGTCAACGAAGCTATAAATATATCCAGCACCCTTGGAATTATTAACACCGAACGTAACAAATCCTGCTTATCGGTATCCCAATCTAAGTGATCCGTCAATAAAAATTCCAGTACGGCATCGGCAATCCAGTAATCACGATACTCAAAATGGCGAAAGCTGTATTTTGACTCCAAGTTGACCAGAAACGTTTGAATGGCTCTTTTAATATCATCTTTATCCTCTGATGGATACTTCTCACTTTTCAAGGTGTTTTCGACTATTTCTGTTAAAGAGTGGTCATTGAGGGTACTTTGGTGAATTAAATTGCCAGCGATTCGGCGCAAACACTTTCTTTGAATATTTTCGTATGAGGAGTATGGGTCAGTAAATTGAGAGCTACTCTGGTTTTTATTATGTTCAAATTGTTGTTTCACTTGCTCGTGTATTAAGCTTTCTCGAGTGACTAATTTTAATCTAGCTGAATCGATTGGACTATCTAAACTGCTTATATAATCGCACAACAAGGATAAATAGAGCGGTATGGCATCAAGGTCATTAATAAAAAACTTAGTTATTGTGTTACAGGTGCTTGAGTCCCAGCCTTTATTTTTTAGCAAATATTTGTTGACTTCTGTGTCACTTATTTTTTCGAATTCATACGAAATTAGCTGTAGCGGTTGTAACACAGCCTTTTCACAATTTCGGCTCGAAATAATAAATGATATTGAACTATCTTTCAGAATTTTGACTAAGGCTTTTAACTGCTCAACAAATAATTCCGTTAGAGGCTTATCCAGGCCATATTTTGCAACTAATTCGTCAAATCCTTCAAAAATGAAAACTAAATGATATTCCTCGGCTATAAGATTATCTAGGCAATCTATTTTATCTGCTTCACTATTTGATAATTTCTCAAGATTATAGTCCCAAGGTTTAAATAGGGCTTCCCAGATTTGTTGCCGTAAGAAATTTGGAACTGCACTTTTATCACCCCTGTTGCTGGTGATGAAATCTTTTAAGCTTTCGTTTATATTTTGAGCTTTTATATAAATAGGAAGCAGTGTTCGGGAGTCAGATGTTTTGACTTTTTGCCGTAACAATTCTTGTGCAAGCAAGCATAGACATGTTGATTTTCCAGAGCCTGGAGGCCCATAGATGATGAAACTTGATCTATTTTCTGTTAAGCTGCGGGGAGATGCTTTTCGCCGCTTGCGACCATCTTCTAGGAAGAAGCGAGGTATGATGTCACCCTCCTCAGTGCTCTTGATTTTTTCTAGAGTCCACAATAAATCTTCAAGATGACGAGTTAGCTTGTCTATATATTTTGTTACCAATTCTTGGCTGTCTCTCGAATCAGGAGGACTGTCTGGCAGATTTTCTGCTTTTTGTTTAATGTGTTCAGCAATAGCTTTCCAGACGGAGTCGCGTTCACCTAATTCTTTGCTAAATGTAATAACAGCTTTACCACTTTTTGGCAAAGCTTGTATTTCACCCAGCCCCAAGACTTCTTTCCACAAGCAATCGCGAAGAATAATAGGGATTACAAGTAACCCTTCTTGATTTCGTCGTATTAATAATTGTTTTAGCTCATTGTTATGAATAAACTCGGAAGCTATAAAATCAGAACTAATGAGTAATAAACCAATGTCGCAGGTCTTTATAGCATCTTTAATTTCTTCACGCCATGTATCACCTGGGCTAATTATAGAATCATGCCAAATAGTTATAATTCCTTCTCGTTCAATGCCTCTTAACATCGTCAAAAGGTCATCTTTCAAACCTTCGTCTTCGCGAGAATAACTAATAAAAATTTTCATATTTAGTATTGGTCTCTTTAAATATTCACTACTGTACACTTTTTAAAATAGGTATTGCAAAGTAAAGAAAAAATGATAGTGTCTATGATTTTCCTTAGGAGTTCTGGGGACACAATACTTAATTATCATCATTCTAACACCTTCGGCCCTGGCTTCTTCTTTTTTAAATCACGATCAAGCAACGATTCAGCCATTTCAATAAAGCTATCACTTCCTAAAGGTCGTCCTGTTCGTTCATGTTTTGCGAAATCTTCAATAGACTGGCTTTGTGCATCTAACAAATAGCTTTTCCACTCACTTACAAAACTTAACATTTTCTCGGTATTAACCAACCCCAATTTATCACCACCTGACAAATGTGCATGCACACTACTCCAAGGATAATCCCATGCAGAATCAACCATTCCTGCTTTCACAGGATTTAATTCCACATAAGCGACTGCTTTCAATAACCAGCTTTCTTCCATTGGAAAAGAAGAAAAACGCCCTTGCCATAAATAACCTCTCCACTTCTCACGGAAATTTATCATACGCGTATAACGCCGATGGACTTCACCTATAGCTCGGCTCAAGTTTGAATGGTTACTAGGACTAATGATCAAATGAACATGGTTTGTCATTAAACAATAAGCCCACACATCAAGTTCTTCTTCCTTGCACCATTCCTTTAGTAATTCAAGATAATATTCATAATCTTCCGTATTGAAGAAAACATCCTGTCGCCTATTTCCTCGTTGGATTATATGATGTGGAAAATTGGGTAATATTACTCGGCATCCTTCATTTGCCCCCAAAAGTAGTTTACACTTTTTTAGCTTGAAACCTCTTTGGCTTATAGAAAAATCAATAAGAGTAAGCGTTTACAAGCAAGTGCTTCATTTACCATTTTACAAAAGTGTAAACTGGTAAATGAAAGATGCCTATTACTCGTGCTAATCTCGCCATTGGGGAAGTATAACATAATTAAGTATCGTGTCCCCAGAATTTAGCTGACTAAATAAGTCAAATTTCAATTGTAAATTTCACTACCGTACACTTTTAAAAAGCTCTGTGAAGCTTGATTTAAAAGGGTATTTAATAATACCTTCGCCAAACGTATAGGCTAAGTTGAAATAATGTTTTTTAAAATTATAACCTATTGGTTTTATTAGAGTGAAAAAAATAATTTTAGAAAAATAAGGTCTAAAAACCAAATTGGGGAAGGTATTGTAATAAAAAAATGATTAAATAAGCTATTTTTAGAGCTAAAATTGTTCAAATGTTATAAGGTAAAATGATTGAAAAATCATCTATAGCTTATTCTACAAGGGTTTTAGCCTTTTTAAAAAGTGTACGGTAGTGAATTTTCCGATAAGGATTTTAAAATCGTTATAAACCTATTTGCAAGTAAATCAATAACTCTGATCCCATTCCCATTGATTGTCTTTTTATATTAAAAATATATTAATAATTAGAGTGTTATGGGAATCCGTATAAATACTAAAAATATAATATTAGAAATCGGGTATTTTAACTGCATGTAACGCATTGATTTTAAATGATTCTATATAAGTCGTTGAAATCTACTGAACTTAGTATAATTATTTGTTTTTAAATTAAAAGTTAATCGAAAAATATAAAACCATACCCGCTCAATGTGAGTTAAAAAGAAGCCCCAACCCTTAGCCTACCTTGATCAAGTAGTGAAAATGAATAAGAATCGGGACTTCATTAACTTGTTATTATTGAGTACCAGGTAAGGTAAACACTGAAAACACACCGCCTAATTTGGTAAAACTGCTTAGGCTTTTATAGGCACCAACGGCACCTAAGCCATCTGAATCAAGCTCAGCACCTGTTGCAATTCCAATCCCAGCCCAGCCACCAATTCCTGACAAAACACCCACATATTGTTTTCCTTTATAACGCCAGGTATTTACATTGCCAATAATACCTGAAGGCGTTTTAAAGCGATAAAGTTCTTTGCCTGTTTTGGCATCAACAGCTTTTAAATAGCCTTCCAAAGTACCATAAAAAACAATATTTCCAGCGGTTGCCAAAGCACCTGACCAGACTGAAAAAGGCTCTGATTTTGACCAGATGGTTTTTCCCTGCCTAGCATCCCAGGCACTGAAAAAACCTAAATGTGTTTTGCGCGGATCATTGTCCTTATATGCCAAGCCCGTTTGCGCATCCTTACCGGAAGGAAACATGCTCAGTGTTGCTCCTACATAAGGCTGCCCAGCACTATAGGAGACTTCAAAAGGCTCGTAATTCATACACAGGTTATTGCCCGGAATATAGAACAATTGCGTTTTAGGTGAATAGGCGACAGGTTGTTGATTTTTACTGCCTAACGCGGCAGGACAGATATTTTCCGTATTTTCATCTTCCCCTTTAAATTCAGTACTGTATTGATTGATAACTTGTGGTCTTCCTGTTTGCATATTGATATGTGATGCCCAGTTTATCGATTGATTAAATTTTTCTGCCACCAATAATTCACCCGTTACGCGATCCAAAGTATAGCCGAAGCCATTACGGTCAAAATGTACTAACAATTTTCGCGAACGGCCTTTAATTTTTTGATCCACCAGAACCATTTCATTAATACCGTCAAAATCCCATTCGTCATGCGGAGTCATTTGATACACCCATTTGACTTCACCCGTATCTAAGTTTCTCGCCCAGATTGCCATCGACCATTTATTATCTCCTGGACGTTGCACTGGATTCCAGGTACTGGGATTGCCTGAGCCGTAATAGAGTAGGTTTAATTCTGGGTCATAGGTAAACCAGCCCCAGGTAGTTCCACCGCCGATTTTCCATTGATCCCCGACCCAGCTTTCTAAACTGGAGTTCTTGCCGACAGAACGCATTTCGCCATTCGTCCAGCTTTTGGTTTTTTCAGGATCCATTAACATATCGCTATCAGGCCCCATACTGTATCCTTTCCATGCTAGATGTCCGTCATTGATATCATACGCTGCGATAAACCCTCTGACACCAAATTCTCCCCCGGAAATACCGGTAATAACTTTATCTTTCATCACTACAGGTGCTTGAGTATTGGTCGAGCCGAGTTTAGGATCACCATTTTTAATCTTCCAAATGACCCGATCCTCAGCGGTTATTTTACCATCGCCATTACGATCTTTTAGTCGTACAGAAGCATCCAGTGCAACCAGTATCGTATTAGATTGTTGTAAAAATATTTTACCTTCTGCATAAGCTAATCCACGATTAACCGTATCACAGCACATTACTGGCAATGTCACATCTTCATTCTGATTGGGATTATATTCCCAGAGTACGGAACGGGTTTTCTGATCCAGAGCATATACTTTATTCGGAAAGGGCGTATGGATATAGATAACATCATCCACGACCAATGGACCTCCCTCATGACCTCTTAATACGCCAGTGGAAAATGTCCAGGCCAGTTGTAGATTATTTACATTTTTGGCATTAATTTCATCCAGTTCACTGTAGCGAGTGCCTGCATAATTCCCTCCCCAGATTGCCCAGTTAGCGGGGTTTTTAGTTAATTGTTTTACATTGTAGTTAGCATAACTCATATGACAAAGCATCCCGCTACAGATTAAGAGGAGTAGCTGATTAAAACGTTTTTTATTATTCATTGCATTCTTCCCGTTTTTTCTATTAAGCAACACGTTTCATAACAGGCTGTATTATGTCTATTAGAAACCTTAAAACACCGTGCTGTTTTTGTCACGGATACTGCTATAAACGCAAGAAAAATAAAAAGGGGTTAAATACTGGTAGTTTATTATATAAAATCGAATGCAAGGTAAACACAATTCAACCTTATCGAAAAACCAATAGACATTGGTCAGTGTGTCAGTGATTAAGAGCCCCCTATGTCAACATACCTGTCGCCTGTAAAAATTAATTTTAGGAGACAGAAA